>JAFMJM010000272.1 GCA_017853455.1 Acidimicrobiia bacterium
GAGGTGTGCAGGCCGGCGGCCCGGGCCACCCCGACGGGGGCGGCGGAGTCCCACTCGTACTGCCCGCCGGCGTGGACGTAGGCGTCGACGTGGCCCATGACCACCGCCATGGTCTTCGCCCCGGCCGAGCCGAGACCGACCAGCTCGGCGTCGAGGGCGTGGGCGACGCGCTGCGCGACGGCGGGCGCGCGGGTGCGGCTCACCACGACGCGCAGGCGGCGGTCGCCGGGGTCGGGCAGCTCGGGGGCCGGCTCGGTGGCCAGCACCTGCTCGAGGGCGGGGAGGGCGACGGCCGCCGCGGTGATGCCCCGGTCGCGCTCCCACAGGGCCACGTGGACGGCCCAGTCGGCCCGGCCGGGCTCGGAGAACTCGCGGGTGCCGTCGAGGGGGTCGATGATCCAGACCCGGTCGGCGGCGATCCGGCGCGGGTCGTCCGCGGACTCCTCCGACAGCACCCGGTCGTCGGGGTGCTCGGCGGCGAGGAGCTCGAGGAGGTGCCGGTTGGCGGTGAGGTCACCGGCGTCGCCGAGGGCCCACGGCGCCTGTCCGTGGTCGCGGATCCCGAGCAGGATCTCGCCGGCACTCCGGGCGTAGCGGGCGGCGTCGACGTGGTCGGTCATGGGGCCTTCTCTGCTCGGGGAGGGGGACCGGCGTGCGGTCCGGCGGCGAGAGTACGGCCCTGTCGCGGTCCGGTTCCGGTACCGTCGGGGGCGCCCCCACGCCTCCCCGTCCCCGTGGCGGCAGCCCCCGTGCGGGGCCCGGACTCCAGGAGCCCTCGATGACCGGTGGTCCCGTCGACCCCACGATGCCGATCCCGACCGGTGGCGACCGCCGGGGCGCCCCGTCCGACCCGACGTCGCCGGCCCTGCCCGGGGCCTACGACCCGACCGTCGCCGTGCCGCCGGTGGTCCCGCCGCCCCCGGGCGGTCCCGGTGGCCCCGGTGGTCCCGGTGGTCCCGCCGGGCCGCCGCCGTCCGGTGGCTCCGGCGACAACCGGACCCGGATCATCCTCGGGATCGTCGCCGCGGTCGTGGTGATCGTGGTCGGGGTGGTGGTCGCGCTGGTGGTGTCGGGTGGCTCCGACAAGAGTGCACCGAGCACCTCGACGACCTCGACCTCGGCGTCGTCGACCACCTCGACGACCAAGCCGTCGCCCTCGACGACGGTCACGACGACGGTCAACGGTCCCCAGATCACGGCCTACAACGCCACGCCGAACCCGGTGAACTGCCCGAACAACTCGGCGACCGTGCAGATGACCCTGACGTGGGCGACGTCGAACGCCCTCGGCGTGACGATCAGCATCGACGGTCCGGGCAAGTTCGGCGACTACGGCGCCAACGGCAACGCGCAGGTTCCGTTCGCGTGCGGTGGCTCGCACTCGTACACGATCACGGCGAACGGCCAGAGCGGTCAGTCGGCCCAGAAGACGATCACGGTCCAGGGTCAGGTGGTCCCGGGCCCGACGTCCACGACCACCACGGCGCCGCCCGCCACCACCACGACCACGCACCCCTGACGGTTCGGGGCGTCACGGTCCCGGATGCCGCGCGGCTCGTTACCGACCGGTAACATCCGGGGTCGGACCGGGCGGACGTGACCCGGCGATCACGGAGGCGCACGATGGCCGCATTCTCGCTCGACCTCGACGACGACCAGATCCAGCTCAAGGACTGGCTGCACGGCTTCGCCGCCGACGTCATCCGCCCGGCGGCCGAGGAGTGGGACGAACGCGAGGAGACCCCCTGGCCGATCATCCAGGAGGCCGCCAAGATCGGGCTCTACGACCTCGGGTTCTTCGCCAACACCTTCGCCGACCCGACCGGGCTGTCGATGGCGATCACCTGCGAGGAGCTCTGCTGGGGTGACGCCGGCATCGCGATGGCGCTGCTCGGCAGCACGCTGGCCGTCTCCGGGATCATGGCGAACGGCACGCCCGAGCAGCAGGCCGAGTGGGTGCCGCAGTGCTTCGGCACCCCCGACAAGATCCAGCTCGGCGCGTTCGGGGTGAGCGAGCCCGACGCCGGCTCCGACGTCTCGTCGCTGCGCACCCGCGCCGTCTACGACGCCGCCACCGACGAGTGGGTGCTCAACGGCACCAAGACCTGGATCACCAACGGCGGCATCGCCGACGTGCACGTGATCGTCGCGGCCGTCGACCCCGAGCTCAAGGCGCGCGGTCACGCGTCGTTCGTCATCCCGCCCAACACCCCGGGGCTGCGCCAGGGCCAGAAGTTCAAGAAGATGGGGATCCGGGCCAGCCACACCGCCGAGGTCATCCTCGAGGACGTCCGCCTGCCCGGCTCCTGCCTCCTCGGCGGCAAGGACAAGCTCGACGAGCGCCTGGCGCGGGCCCGCGAGGGCAAGTCCAACAAGAGCCAGGCCGCCATGGCGACCTTCGAGGCCAGCCGTCCGCTGGTGGGGGCCCAGGCCATCGGCATCGCCCGCGCCGCCTACGAGTACGCCCTCGAATACGCCAAGGAGCGGGTGCAGTTCGGTCGGCCGATCATCGAGAACCAGTCGATCGCCTTCAAGCTCGCCGACATGAAGACCGAGATCGACGCCGCCCGACTGCTCGTGTGGCGGGCCTGCTGGATGGGCGCCACCCGGAAGCCGTTCCTCAACGGCGAGGGCTCGATGAGCAAGCTCAAGGCCGGCGAGGTGGCGGTGAAGGCCACCGAGGAGGCGATCCAGATCCTGGGTGGCTACGGCTACGTCCGGGAGTACCCGGTGGAGCGGTGGCACCGGGACTCGAAGATCTACACGATCTTCGAGGGCACCTCGGAGATCCAGCGCCTCGTCATCGCCCGCAACGTCTCGGGCGTGCACATCAAGTAGCGCCGGTCCGGACCCCGGTTCGGACGAAACGGAGGCGGGGCCCGGGTGGGCCCCGCCTCCGTCGCGTCCGGACGTATGACCCGCACGACGGGTTGGTCAGACGATGACCTCGTGTTCCGGGTCGGCCGCGGTGTCGCGGTCGCTCCCGGCGTCGAGCTTCTCGAACTGCACGACCGAGAAGCCGATCATGGTCAGCATCGAGACCAGTGCGCCGATGATGGCGAGAACCGTGTTGCTCATGACCGCTGCTCCCCGTTGAGGACGAGATTGCCGAAGGAAAGGATGGACGGGACCCACAGGCCCACGAAGATGCCGGTGCGCTCCTCGCCGAGCACGAAGAACAGCGTCACCGACAGGACGAACGAGATGAACGCCGCCAGGTAGAACAGGCGCTTCGCCTGGGCGATCTTGGCGGTGGAGAGCGGTGCCGACATCGGGCCTCCGGGGTTCACACGGATCGACGACCCGGTCTCGGCTCCAACCGGGCTCGGCCCGAATCCATTCCGCGGTCGCCCGTCAGGTGGTGTGCGCGCCGCCGTTGAGCTCGATGGTCTGGCCGGTCATCCACGCGGCCTCGTCCGACGCCAGGTACACGCAGGCGGAGGCGATGTCGTCGGGGCGACCCGTCCGTCCGACCGGCACCGCCCGGGCGAGGGCCTCGGTCGACGCACCCGTTCCACTGTCCATCAGGCCGATGGCGAGCGTGTTCG
>JAFMJM010000273.1 GCA_017853455.1 Acidimicrobiia bacterium
CCACGTGCTGCAGGCCCTCGTCTCCGGGTACTGGGAGCGGCCCGACCTCGTGCTCGACGCCCTCGAGCCGCTCGGACCCGACGACGCCGCCCGCCTCGTCACCGACCCCGCCCACCGCCGGCGCACCCGGGAGTTCGCCGTCCTGCTCGAGATGTGCCGTCACCCGCTCGACGACGCACAGGTGACCCGCACCGACGCCTACGCAGCGGCGATCGACGAGACCGGTCCCGGCCTCGTGATGGTCCGCAACCTCGTGCGCCAGGGCATGGCCGCGGCGACGGCCGACCGCGACCGGCTCCAGATCCACCGGGCCGAGCAGTCCGAACCGAGCCTGGTCGCGGACTACCTCACGATCCTCGACGCGCCCGACCCCGAGCTCGCCGGTCGGATGCACGCCCTGCGCGACCTGCCCGACGGGACGCTCGGTCGCGCGTTCATCGACTTCTACGACCGCAACGAGTTCGTCCTGCCGGGTGACGAGGTCGTCATGCCGGCGTTCTTCGTCGGGCACGACATGAACCACGTCATCGCCGGGTACGGCGCGACCGGACCCGCCGAGATCGCGCTCTCGGCGATGCTGCTCGCCATCGACGACTCCGACGCCCACTGGGCGCTGCTGCTCGGCGGGTTCGCGGGGTACGAGATCGCGGTCGACTTCAGCGTGGAGTCCGACTTCGAGGTCAAGGAGGGGGTGATGGCGCGCGAAGGTGCCGCCGAGATGATGGCCGAGGCGTTCCGCCGGGGGGCGCAGTGCACCGGTGACTTCTCGGTCGTCGACAAGCTCCCCCTCGCCCACCTCCCCCTCGAGGAGGTCCGGGAGATGTTCGGCGTGCCCCCGCTGGTCGGACGGAGCGAGTGATCCGTCCGAAGCACGCGGAGCAGCAGGTGCTCCGCCCGTTTCCGATCCCGACCTTCACCGGCTGCACACCACCCGGCCCGTAGCGTCGGAGCCGTGCCCGCACCGCCCCGCCGGAACGCCGGGATCCTCGCCGGCCCGATCGACGACCCGGCCGCGCGCCGGGCCCTGCCGTCCGTCCCCGCCCCGCCCGGCCTGGCCGTGCTCCACCGACCGAGCCGCTTCGCCGGAACCGTGATCGAGTGCACCACCGAAGCCGTCGTCGTGCGCGACGCCCGCGGGGCGACCCGCCGCTTTCCCAACACGCCCGGCACCTTCGCCGTCGACGGAGCGCCGGCGCACCTCGTTCCGGCCCCGAGCGACGGCGGCCCGCAGACGGCGGAGCACCGGGGCCGCGTCACGAACGTCCGCACCGCGTCGGGCAGCCGGGCGGTGGTGGGTGCCCGGGCGCGCGTGGCCCGGGCCGGACGCATCCTGGTCGAGGGCGTCCACGACGCCGAGCTGGTCGAGCACGTGTGGGGCGACGACCTGCGCCACGAGGGCCTCGTGGTGGAACGCCTCGACGGGGCCGACCACCTCGCCGCGGCACTGGCGGCGATCGACCCCGCGCCGGGACGGCGGGTCGGCGTCCTGCTCGACCACCTCGTGCCCGGCAGCAAGGAGTCCCGCATCGCCGAGGAGGTCGCGCACCCGTGCGTGCTGGTGACCGGCACGCCGTACGTCGACGTGTGGGCGGCGGTGCGTCCGGCGGCGTTGGGCATCGCCGCCTGGCCCGACGTCCCGCCCGGCACCGACTGGAAGACGGGCGTGTGCGCTGCGCTCGGGGTGGCGGAGCCCCGCGACCTGTGGCGGCGGATCCGGGGTGCGGTGCGCGACTGGACCGACCTCGAGCAGCCCCTCGTGCGGGCCGTGGAGACCCTGATCGACTTCGTCACCGCCGACGACGGCAACGCCGCCGACGGCGAGCGATGAGCGTCACAGCCCGTCCGTAACCTCGGGCACGTCCCGTCGGGGTCGCGGTTCGACCCTCCGTCAGCCACCGGCGCGCGTGGGCGCGCCGGCGCAGCCCGGAGGTCGCCGTGCTCGCCTCGGTCGCCAGTGCCACCCTCCTCGGGGTCGACGGCCAGCCCGTCACCGTCGAGGTCCACGTCAGCAACGGACTGCCGTCGTACACCGTGGTCGGACTCCCCGACACCGCGGTGCGCGAGTCGCGCGAACGCGTCCGGGCCGCCATCCTCTCGTCGGGCTTCGAGTGGCCCCAGCGGCGCATCACCGTCAGCCTCGCCCCCGGGGGCGTGCGCAAGCACGGTGCGGGCCTCGACCTCGCGGTCGCCCTCGGGATCCTGGTGGCGATCGAGGCGCTCCCGCCCGACGCCGTCCGCCACACGGCGGCACTCGGCGAGCTCGCGCTCGACGGCTCGGTCCGGTCCGTTCCCGGCACCATCGCGCTCGTCGACACGCTCGCCCGCTCTGGGGTCGACCGGGTCGTCGTCCCGGCCGGCAACGCTGCCGAGGCTGCGCTCGTCCGCTCCGTGCGCGTGCGCGCGGCCGGTGACCTGGCGTCGCTGCGCACCTGCCTCGCCACCGACACCGAGTGGCCCGACTGGCCGCCGCTGCCCCCGGCGCCGGCCCCAGGCGATCCGGGAACCGTCCCCGACGACGACGTCGACCTCAGCGAGGTGCGCGGACTCACCTGGGCACGCCGGGCGCTCGAAGCCGCTGCCGCCGGGGGACACCACCTGCTCCTCGCCGGGCCACCGGGAGCGGGCAAGACGATGCTGGCCCGCCGGCTCCCGACGATCCTGCCCGCCCTCGATCCCGACGGGGCACTCGAGGTCACCCGCATCCACTCGGCGGCGGGCCGTCCGCCCGTCGGTGGGCTCGCCGTGCACCGTCCGTTCCGGGCACCGCACCACACCGCATCGGTGGCGGCACTGGTCGGCGGCGGCAGCGGGCGCCCCGTCCCCGGCGAGGTGACCCTCGCCCACCGGGGCGCCCTGTTCCTCGACGAGCTCGGCGAGTTCCCCCCGAGCGCGCTCGACGCGCTGCGTCAACCGTTGGAGGAGCGCGTCGTGCGCATCAGCCGCGCCGCACACGCCGTCACGCTCCCGGCCGACTTCCAGCTCGTGGCGTGCACCAACCCGTGCCCGTGCGGGCTCGGCGCCCCGCGGTGCCGGTGCTCCGAAGCGCAGCGTGCCCGCTACCGGCGCCGCCTGTCGGCCCCGCTGCTCGATCGCTTCGACCTGCGCGTCGCCGTCCACCCACCCGAGCCGACCGCAGCGACGGGTGAGACCTCCGCCTCGGTCCGCGAACGGGTGACCGCCGCTGCCGACCGCCAGGCCCGGCGCTACGACGGACGGGCGTGGTCACGCAACGCGCAGGTGCCGGCCGGTGCGCTCGCCGAGGCGGTGCCGCTCGTGGGAGACGCGCGTGATGCCTGGCACGACGAAGCCGGCGCCCGGATGCTCACCGGGCGGGGCGCAGCCCGCATCCGGCGGGTGGCGCGCACCCTCGCCGACCTCGACGACACCGACGTCGTCACCGCTGCGCACGTCGCCCTCGCGGCGCTCCTGCGGGAGGACGTCCCGTGACCGATCTGCGCCGACCTGCGGCCACCCCGGTGCCCCCGCCGACCGACGACCAGGTGGCGGCGGTCGCGCTCTCCG
>JAFMJM010000033.1 GCA_017853455.1 Acidimicrobiia bacterium
GAGGGCCCGATCGACATGGGCACCTCGATGTGGAAGATCTACGTCAACACCTCCGACGTGCAGGCCCTGTTCGATCGCGCCGTGGCCTACGGGTGCGAGGTCGAGATGGCGCCGGAGCGGCTCGAGCGCTGGCCGGTCACCGTCGCCTTCGTCAAGGACCCCGACGGGTATCTCCTCGAGCTGATCGAGTACCACGAGGGCATGCCCCCGGGCGTTCCCGACCCGAAGGCGGGGTCCCGCGCGTGAGGGACCTCACCGACAAGGTCGCCGTCATCACCGGTGGTGGAGGTGGGATCGGCAAGGCCATGGGGCACGCCTTCGCGCGTGAGGGCATGAAGGTCGTCCTCTCCGACGTGCACCAGGAGAGCCTCGACGCCGCCGTGGCAGAGCTGCGATCCGCCGGCGCCGACGCGGTGGGGGTGCTCACCGACGTGTCGCGCCTCGACTCGGTCGAGGCGCTCCGCGACGCCACGCTCGATCGCTTCGGTACGGTGAACGTGGTCTGCAACAACGCCGGGGTCGCCTCCGGCGCCCACGGACAGATCTGGGAGCACGAGGTCAACGACTGGCGCTACGCGTTCAGCGTCCACGTCTACGGAGTGATCAACGGCATCAACGCGTTCGTGCCCTGGATGCTCGAGCACGGCGTCGAGGGGCACGTCGTCAACACCTCGTCGCACAACGGCGGGTTCGCTCCGGTCGCCGCCTCGGCCACCTACGCGACCTGCAAGGCCGCCGTGGTGACCATCTCGGAGTGCCTCTTCGGCCAGCTGCGCGCCGCCGGCGCCGACATCGGCGTGTCCGTCCTGTTCCCGACCGGCCGCACCGAGGGCATCCTCGACACCGGCATCTGGACACCCCGCGAGCGACCGCCGGGGTACGAAGCGGCGGTTCCGGTCGACACGACGTCGAAGATGCAGATGTGGATCGACATGAAGGAGCAGGCGGGCGACCCGGTGCAGTTCACACCACTGTCCGAGGTCGCCGACACCGTCGTCGACGGCCTGAAGGCCGGGCGGTTCTGGATGGTGGAGGAAGGCCGGTTCGAGGACCTGGTCCGAGCTCGGGCCGACGTGATCCTCCGGCGCGCCGACCCCGAGTACCCGATCGGGGCCTGACCCCGCTCAGCCGAGGTCGAGGCCCGCGAGGTCGCCGCCCGCCCGCCACTCTCGCAGCACCCGGAAGAACGCCGGGGCGCCGCCGCCGTAGTTGCCGCCGAACCAACCGGGGCCCTCGCCGGGTCGGCCCTCGTTGTTGTAGTAGCCCGGCGTGCACGCCTCCTGGAAGTCCTCGCGGCCTCCGGACGAGTCGCGGATCACCTGGACCCAGGCGGCCTCGGCCTCGGCGGTCGGCTCCACGGTGCGCGCACCACGCCGCTCGGCCTCGCCGACCACGTAGCCCAGGTGGAGGCTCTGCTCGTTGTAGAGCTCGGTGAAGTTGGGCGAGACCCCCGACTGCACTCCACCCATGAAGAAGCAGTTCGGGAACCCGCGGCTGGTCAGGCCGTGGAACGTGGCGACCTGACGACCCCACTTGTCGGCCAGCCGCTCACCGTCGCGACCCACCAGGTCGAATCCGGCCCGCGCCACGTAGTCGGTCCCGACCTCGAAGCCCGTCCCGAAGACGATGCAGTCGACCTCGTACTCGACGCCGCCCGCCACGACCCCGCGTTCGGTGATGCGCTCGACCCCCCGCCCGTCGGTGTCGACGAGGGTGACGTTGGGGCGGTTGAAGGTCGGTAGGTAGTCGTCGTTGAAGGTCGGGCGCTTGCAGAACTGCCGGTACCACGGCTTGAGCGCCTCGGCGGTCGCCGGGTCGTCGACGAGGGCGTCGACCCGGGCTCGGATCTCCTCCATCTTCTGGAAGTCGATCTCCTCCATCCGGGCGGCGATCTCCTCGGGGCCCAGCCCCTGGGCGATCAGCTCGGCCATGCCGAGGCTGGTCAGGCGTCGGATGATGTCGGTCCAGCCGTCGTTGACCAGGTCGACCTCCGCGAAGCCCCCCGAAACCAGGGTGCCGAAGTTGTCGATGCGCTCCTGTTGCCACCCCGGCGGCAGCGACGCCGCCCACTCGGGATCGGTGGGGGCGTTGCCCCGTACGTCGACCGACGACGGCGTGCGCTGGAAGACGTAGAGATGCTCGGCCCAGCGACCCAGGTGCGGGATGCACTGGACCGAGGTGGCACCCGTGCCGATCACCGCGACCCGCTGGTCGTGGAGGTTCACGAGCCCACCGGTGGTGTCACCCCCGGTGTACGAGTAGTCCCAGCGGCTGGTGTGGAACGCCACCCCCCGGAAGTCCTCGATCCCGGGCACCCCAGGGAGCTTGGGCACGCTGAGCGGCCCGATGGCGGGGACGACGTACTTGGCGGTCATGGCGTCGCCGCGGTCGGTGCCGACGATCCAGTGCCCGGCCGCGTCGTCCCAGGTCATGCGCTCGACGCGCGTGGAGAACACGGCGTCGTCGAGCAGTCCCCAGCGCTCGGCGATGGTGCGGCAGTGGGCGTGGATCTCGGGTCCGTGGGAGTACTTCTCGCACGGGAGGTAGCCCACCTCCTCGAGGAGCGGCAGGTAGATGTACGACTCGATGTCGCACTGCACGCCCGGGTAGTCGTTCCAGTACCAGGTTCCGCCGACGTCGGCGCCGGTCTCGACGATGCGGATGCGCTCGAGTCCGGCCTCGCGCAGCCGGACCCCGGCCAGGAGCCCGCTGAAGCCACCACCCACGATCACGGCGTCGACGTGGTCGGTGAGCGGTACACGCGGGGCCGGATCGACTCCCGGATCGGCCCGGAAACGCGCCAGCGTGCCGGTCATCGGGCGGTACTGGGCGTTGCCCTCGGCCCGCAGCCGCTTGTCACGCTCGGCGCGGTAGCGGGCGCGCAGCGCGTCGGGATCGAACGCCTCGCTCACCGGTTCTCCCACATCGCCACCAGCGAGTCGACGGTGACGGTCGACACGACGGTGCCGTCGTCGTCGACGATCTCGTAGAGCCGGCCGTCGGGCGAGTGGTGGCTGAAGAACACCACGGCACCGTCGGGCCCGCCGCGCTCGCGGTGGGGGTACGGGTCACCGGTCGTCAGGTGGTGCTCACCCGCTCGGCGGACCTTGTGCACGACCGTGCCGTCGGGTCGGAGCTCGTCGAGGTGCTGCTCGCCGGAGAGCACCAGGACCGACGTGGTCGTGACGTGGCGGTGGGCCGTGCAGTGCCCGCCCCGGTCGTCGAAGCGGATCAGCAGGTCGATCGTGCCGGCGTCGCGGTCGTGGGCGAGGATCGCGATGTCGTGGTGGATGAGGTACGACGACGCCGGGTCGCCGGTGATCTCCAGCCAGGGGTAGGCGTCGGGGTCGAGCACGGTGGTCTTCACGATGACTCCTCGGTTCTCAGTGGACGATGCCGTTCGGCCGGGGCAGGCCGGCCGCCTCACAACCGGCGTAGTAGTCGGCGAGGGTGCGCTCCCAGGTGGAGACGTACGCCACGCCGCCGTCGGGGTCGAGGTACTCCACGGCACCGTGGACGATGCTCAGCACCTCGGTGTCACCCGGGTTGTCGGCGGGCACCGACAGGGTGTGGACCGACCCGACGGGCTCGTGCAGGTAGGAGCCCGCCCGATTGACGAACCCGTGCTCGAGGTAGACCCACGAGCCCGACATCGTCCACATCTCGACCGGACCGACGTGGCGGTGGGTCCCCGCCGTCATGCCGGGCGGCAACAAACCGTGCATGACCGTGGTCCCCGACGACGGATCGACGCGTAGGAGACGCATGCCGGCACCGAACGAGGGGTTCACGACCCACGGGACGTCGTCGACGCCGACGTGGCGCGCCACGGGGATCACGATCCCGCCCCCGGAGCCGTCGACCGGGCGGCGGCGAGGGCCGGCCCCAACGTCACGAGCAGCGCGTCCGTCCGGGCCCGCTCCTCGTCGGTGCCGACGACGTTCGCGCACAGCTCGGTCATCCCGGCCGCGGCGAAGCGCTCCAGGCGCTCACGCACCTGGGCCTCGTCGCCCAGCACGACGAGGTCGACGGGATCGGTGCACCCCTCGGCGGCGACCTGGCGGGCGTAGGACGGCATCGAGGCCGAGCGCTCCATCATCGACCGCAACCGGTCGCGGGCGGCGGGCACGTCGTCGGTGACGCAGACCGGGATCCCCACCACGACGCGGGGGTCGGGCCGGCCGGCCGCGCGGGCGGCGGCGACGAGCCCGGGGGTGATGTCGCGCCCGAGCACCTCCGGCCCGGTCATCCAGGTGATCGTCCCGTCGGACGCCCGGCCCGCCAGGCCGACCATCCGGGGGCCGAGCGCTGCAAGCATCACCGCAGGGGCCGGGGTCGCGAGCATCGCCGAGGCGTGCACCCGTACGTGATCGCCGTCGAGGTCGGCCCGCCGAGCCTCGGAGAGGAGTCCGTCGAGCGCGGTGAGCACCTCGGCGCAGACGTCGACCACCCCGCGGTAGGGCACGCCGAACCACTCCTCCGAGATCGAGGGGTGGGTCACGCCGAGGCCCAGGGTGAAGCGGCCGGGCCCGGCGGCATCGGCCACGGTGAGCGCCGCGAGGGCGAGCGGCAGGGGGTGTCGACCCTGGATCGGGACGACCGCCGTGCCGAGGTGGACGTCCGGGACGGCGCAGGCGATCACCGCCACCGTCGTGAGGGCGTCGAGGCCCATCACCTGGGGGACCCACAATGCGTCGTAGCCGGCACCGGCCGACGCCTGGGCCCACCGGAGCGCGTCGGCGAGCGAGGTCAGGTGCGCAGCGTTGAACGTCCCGATCCGCACGGCTCCCCCCGGCTCCCGATTGCCCTCCGGTGCTCCCGCCGTTACATTACGCCACGCGCTGTAACGCCGCTACAGGCCATCGTCCCGACGATCCCGTCCGACCCCTGGAGGCCCCGTGAACTCCGAACCCCACGACCAGGTGCCCGAGCCCGCATCCGGACCGTCGCCCGAACGTCGGGGGGCGATCGTCGTCGACGCCGCCGGCGAGGAGCGCTACATCGTCATCTCCGCCGACGGCCACGCGGGCGGCGACGTCCCCGACTACCGGTCGTACCTCCCGACGAAGTGGCACGACGACTTCGACGCCTGGGCGGCGACCTACGAGATGCCCTACGAGGACCTGCTCGGCGACCTCGGTGCCCGCAACTGGGACTCCGACCGGCGCCGACGCGACCTCGAGGCCGACGGCCAGGTCGCCGAGGTGATCTTCCCCAACACCGTGCCGCCGTTCTTCCCGAAGGTGTCGCTCGCCGCCCAGCCGCCGGCGATCACCGCGGCCGACATGGAGCAACGGTGGGCAGGGCTCCAGGCCCACAACCGCTGGCTGGCCGACTTCTGCGACGCCCTCCCCGGGCGACGGGCCGGGGTCGCCCAGATCACCCTGCACGACGTCGACGCCTCCGTGGCGGAGATCCGCTGGGCCCACGAACGCGGCCTGACGGGGGGCTGCCTCCTGCCCGGCACTCCACCCGGCACCGGCGTGCCCCAGCTCTACGAGGAGGAGTACGAGCCGATCTGGCAGGTGTGCGCCGAGCTCGGCGTGCCCCTCAACCACCACACCGGCAGCGCGGCCCCGCCCATGGGCCCCACCGACCGCGACGCCGTCGTGTTCCTGCTCGAGGTCTCGTGGTGGGCGCACCGGGCGCTGACCCACCTCATGGTCGCCGGCGTGTTCGAACGTCATCCCGACCTCCGGGTCGTGTTCACCGAGCAGGGCACCGCCTGGGTCCCCGAGGAACTCGCCCGGCTCGACGTGTTCATCAGCCGGATGCGCCACGCCGGCGGATCCCAGGAGCAGGTCTGGGGCAAGGCGATCGCCGACTCGATGAGCCTGCTCCCGAGCGAGTACTGGGCCCGGCAGTGCCACATCGGCGCCAGTTTCATCCGGCCGCTCGAGGTCGGTCTGCGCCACCAGGTGGGGATCGACCGCATCATGTGGGGCAGCGACTACCCCCACAAGGAGTCCAGCCATCCGTTCTCGCTCGAGGCCATCCGGGCGGCGTTCGCCGGGATCCCCCACGACGAGGTGGCCGCCATGCTCGGCGGCAACGCCGCCGCCCTCTACGGCTTCGACCTCGACCGGTTGGCGCCGGTCGCCGCCGAGATCGGCCCCCGGGTCGCCGACGTCGACGTCCCGCTCGACCGGTCGGCCCTGCCGATCGAGGCCTACAAGTGCCCGGCCTTCGCCCCCGAATACGCCACCAGCGGCTGAGAGGAATCCGATGACCACCACCGCCGACCCCCGCGCCGACCGCGCTCCTGCGGCCGACACCGAGAACGCGCCGTACGTCCTCGTCGCCGCCGACAGCCATGCCGGTCTGCCCACCGAGCAGTACCGCGCCTACCTCGAGCGCAGGTACCACGGCGCGTTCGACGAGTTCCTGGCCGAGCGGACGGCCATGCTCGAGCAGATCACCAAGCTCGGCGTGCGCGACGACGACTACGCCCGGAAGTGGTACGAGGAGCACGACGAGGAACTCGCCGGCGGATGGGACGCCGCCCGCCGCGACCTCACCCTCGACGCCGACGGCGTGGCGGGCGAGGTGGTCTACCCCGACGCCGACGCGGTCGAGAGCCGTACCTGCGTGCCCTTCGGCGCCGGTCTCGGGCTGACCGGCGACCTCGACCCCGAGCTCGGGATGGCCGGGGCCCAGGCGCACAACCGCTGGCTCGCCGAGTTGGTCGCCACCAGCCCCGGGAGACGCTGCGGCGTGGCCCTCGTACCCATCACCGGCGACGTCGACGACGTGCTCGCCGAGATCCGGCGGGCCAAGGAGTCCGGGCTCGGGGCGGTGATGATCCCCGCCATGTGGTGCAACCAGACGCCCTACCACGACCGTCGCTACGACCCGGTGTGGGCCCTGTGCCAGGAGCTGGCCATGCCGGTGGTGACCCACTCGGGTGCGGCCTCCCGCGACGAGTACGGCGACCACCTCGGCATCTACGTCACCGAGGTGACCTGGTGGCCGGCCCGACCGCTGTGGTTCCTCCTGTGGTCGGGGGTCTTCGAGCGCTTCCCCGGTCTGCGCTTCGGGGTGACCGAGGGCGGCTGTGGGTGGCTGGCGCAGTTGCTCTGGTCCTGGGACCGCCTCTACATGGGCCAGAAGGGCGCCGAGAAGCTCGGACGCGACGCCTTCGCCGGCCAGGTCACGATGTTGCCGAGCGAGTACGTCGACCGCAACGTGTTCACCGGTCTCGCCAACGTCAAGCGCCGTGAACTCGGGATGCGCTACGAGATCGGCATCGACAACATGTGCTGGGGGACCGACTTCCCCCACCCCGAAGGCACCTGGCCGAACACCCACGACTGGCTGGTCAAGACGTTCCACGACATTCCCGTCGACGAGACCCGTCGGATGCTCGGGCTCAACGCCGCCGAGATCTTCGGCTTCGACCTCGACCTGCTCGGGCCGATCGCCGAACGGATCGGTCCGACGCCCGAGGATCTGGGCCAGCTCGGCCCGGGCCGCACCGCCGCCGACCTCGAGGCCAAGTGGGCCGGCGTCAAGGCGGTGGGGCGCCACTGGCTGACGGGTCACGACTTCCCGCTGCTGCCCGGATGGTGAGCGCGACGCGGTCGCTGACCCCCGAGCTCGTCCTGGAGGGGGCCGGGCGGATCGTCGATCGTGAGGGGCTCGACGCGCTCACGATGCGACACCTCGCCGACGAGCTCGGCGTGGCGGTGACCAGCATCTACTGGCACGTCGGCAACCGCGAGGAGCTGGGCGACGCGCTCGTCGACCGCCTCATCGCCGAGATGGGCACCCTGCGGGCCACCGGCGCCACCCCGCGCGAGCGGATCGCGTCCTTGGCGCGGGCGCTGCGACGCCGCCTCCTCGACCGACCGCACGTCGTGGCCCTGGCCCACGAACGGTCCCGCACCGCCACCGTCTTCCGGCCGGTCTCCGACGCCATGGCGACCGAGCTCGCCGACCTCGGGATCGCCGGGCCGGAGGCGGCGCTGGCCCTCCGGGCGCTCGAGCTCCACGTGGTGACGTCGGTCCTGCTGGTCCGCACCCTCGACCGCTTCGGCAGCACCGAGCCGGTCGACCCCACCGCCGCCTTCGAATTCACGCTGACGGCGTTGCTCGACGCCCTCGAACTGCGCGCCGGAGTGTGCCCGTGACCGATCCCGCCTACCGCCGCCTCCCCACCGAGGGACCCCACGACCCGCTGCTCGGCGGGGCGCTCCTCACCTGGGTGGAGCCGATGCCCGAGCACGTCGTGGGCTACAACCGCTGGTACGAGGACGACCACATGATCACCGGCGCCATGGTGATGCCCTGGATGTTCTCCTGTCGGCGGTGGGTCGCACCCACGTGGATCCAGCACCTCCGCGGCCCGGCCGACTCCCGGGTGGCGGTCCCGCTCGACGCCGGCAAGTACATCGGCGTCTACTGGATCAACGCCGGGCGCCTCGAGGACCACGAGCAGTGGGCCCTCGGGTCCAACTACCGGCTGCACGCCGAGGGGCGCGGCAGCTACCGGGGCGCCGACGCCGACCCGCTCGAGGAGCGGCGGCACGTGTTGACCGCCTTCGCCGACCACCTCGGCACCGTCTACCGCGACGACGCCGTCCCCCGCGACGTCCACACGCTCGTCCAGCCGTACCGGGGGCTGGTGGTCCAGTGCTTCGACGCCGCCACCGACCGCGACGCCCTCGACGCCTGGCTCGCGTCGGAGTACACCCCGAGGGTGGTCGGACCCGGCGTGCCACTCGCCGTGCGGTTCGGTCCCCGCCCCCTGCCGGGCGACAAGCTCGACCACGTCCGCCAGGTCGACGGGGTCGAGCAGATGGTGATGGTGCTGTCGTTCCTCGAGGACGACCCCCGTGAGTGCTGGGACCGGTTCGCCGACGCCGAGGGGGTCGCCGCCGCGGGCGGCGCGGGCACCCTCGCCGTCCAGGCGGCCTTCGTGCCGACCCACCACGGGACCGACGACTACACCGACGAGCTGTTCGCCGAAGGGTGACCCCGATGACCGACCGACCCTCCCCCACCACCGACACCGACCCGGCCGACCGCTTGCGCGACCAGCTCCTCGCCCGGGTCGGGCAGCCGCTCGGCCGGGGCGGCGACGTGCGCGCCCCCGACCCCGTCAACGTCCCGATGATCCGGCACTGGTGCGACGCCCTCGAGGACCACCTGCCGGTGTACCTCGACGAGGCGGCGGCCGCCGCCTCCCGGCACGGTCGCCTCGTCGCCCCGCCCGCGATGCTCCAGACGTGGTCGTTCCCCCGTCCGGTCGTCACCGGGATCCGCGAGCGCGGCGGCGCGCCCGGCGAGATGGATCCCGACACCCCGGTCGCACTCCTGGCGGCCCACGGCTTCCCGGGGACCCTCGCCACCAACTCCGAGCTCGAGTTCGACCGCTACCTCCACCCCGGCGACCACGTCACCAGCCGGGCGGTCCTCGAGTCGATCTCGCCCCTGAAGGGCACCGGCCTGGGCGTGGGCTACTTCGTCACCTGGGTGACCACCTACGTCACCGACGACGGCGACGAGGTCGGGCGCCAGCGGTTCCGCATCTTCAAGTTCGACCCCACCCGCACCGCCGCCGACCTGCCGCCCGCACCGAAGACCGCGGCCGGATCGGCGCCGACGGCCGAGCCCCACGAGAAACACCCGGGCGGCCCGCTCCCCGACTTCGACCTCGACGTCACCCCCACCGTGGTGGTGGCGGGGGCGATCGCGTCGCGCGACTTCATGCCGGTGCACCACGACCGCGACTACGCGCAGGCCCAGGGCGCCCCGGACATCTTCATGAACATCCTCACCACCAACGGCTACGTGGCGCGTTACGTCACCGACTGGGCCGGGCCCGACGCCCGCCTCACCCGGATCGCCATCCGCCTCGGTGCGCCGTCGGTCCCGGGCAAGGTGCTGCGCTTCACCGGCAGCGTGACCGACCAGCGCGACGACCCCGACGGCCGGTGGGTCGAGGTCACGCTGCGGGCCACCAACGACTTCGGTGACCACGCCTCGGGCACGGTCGAACTGACCCTGCCCGCCTGACGGTTTCCGCCCGGCCCGGACCGGACCGATCGGGTCTCAGGCCAGGTCGATGGCCTTGGCGTCGATGACCCCGGGCGTGGCGCGGATGGCGTCGATCACCGTCGGCGGGATCGGCGCGTCGCAGGTGAGCACCATGAGGGCGGCGTCGGCCTCGGCGGTGATCCCGACGTCCATGTCGGCGATGTTGATGCCGGCGTCACCCACGATCGTGGCGACCTTGCCGATCATGCCGGGCGCGTCGGAATTGCTCACCACGATGTAGTGCCCCGTGGGGCGAACGTCGACGCTGTGGTCGAGGATCGACACGATCCGTGACGTCGCCCGCTTCCCGAAGATGGTGCCGGCGACGTGGTAGTCGCGGCCGTCGAGGCGACCGCGCAGCGTGATCAAGTTGCGGTAGTCGGGCGATGCCGACGACGAGGTCTCGCGCACCGTGAGCCCGCGGGTCTCGGCGATCTGCGGGGCGTTGACGAAGCTGACCGGCTCGTCGACCACCGCACCGAGCGCGCCCTTGAGGACGGCGAGCGTCAGCACCCGGCAGTCGTAGTCGGCGATCTCGCCCTCGTAGGCGATGTCGAGCGTGTCGACGGCTCCCCCGGCGAGCAGGGTGAACAGCCGCCCGAGCCGCTCGGCGATCGGCAGGAACGGCTGGACCGTCGAGTTGGCCTCCTTGGCCGCCAGGTTGACGGCGTAGGGGACGAACTCGCCGCGCAGGGCGAGCACGACCTGCTCGGCGATGGTCTGGCCGGCCTTGTCCTGGGCCTCGGCGGTCGACGCGCCGAGGTGCGGGGTGACCACGACGTTGGGCAGGTCGAACAGCGGCGACTCGGTCGTGGGCTCGGCGGCGAACACGTCGAGGGCGGCGCCGGCGATCCGTCCCTCGCGGAGGGCGTCGGCGAGAGCCTGCTCGTCGATGATCCCGCCGCGTGCGGTGTTGACGATCCGGAGGTGCGGCTGGGCCTGCGCCAGCAGCTCGGCGGAGAACAGCCCCATCGTCTCGGGGGTCTTCGGCAGGTGGACGGTGACGAAGTCGGCCTGGCGGACGAGGTCCTCGACCGTCGGCACCATCGTGACGCCGAGTTGCCGGGCGCGGTCGGCGCTCACGAACGGGTCGTACGCGATCAGGTGCATTCCGAAGGCGAGCGCCCGCTGGGCCACGAGCACGCCCACCCGGCCGAGCCCGGCGATGCCGAGGGTCTTGCCGTGCAGCTCGACGCCCTCCCAGCGGGACCGGTTCCAGGCGCCCGCCTTGAGGTCGCGGTCGGCCTGGGGGATGTTGCGCGCCTGGGCCATGAGCAGCGCGAACGCCTGCTCGGCGGCGGAGATCACGTTGGACTGCGGGGCGTTGACGACCATCACCCCGAGCCGGGTCGCCGCGGCGACGTCGACGTTGTCGAGGCCGATGCCGGCCCGCCCCACCACCACGAGGTCGCGGCCGGCCTCGAGGACCTCCTCGGTGACCTGGGTGGCGCTGCGGATGACCAGGGCCGAGGCACCGACGACGGCCTCGAGCAACTCCTCGTGGCTCAGCCCGGTGCGGACGTCGACGGTGAACCCGGCGGCGCGCATGGCGTCGAGCCCCCGCGGCGCGAGGGCTTCGGAGACGAGCACTCGTGCCGCTTCTGCCACGGACCCGACGTTACCCCGACCGACCCGGCGCGGACCGAACGGGACCCGCCCGGCTGGGAGGGAAGCCGAAGGGCCGGGCGGGAGGTCAGACGTGCAGGGCCGAGGCGATTCGGTCGACGCCGTTGATCAGGTCGTCGTCGCCGAGGGCGAACGACAGGCGGGCGTACCCGGGAGCCCCGAAGGCCTCGCCCGGGACGAGCGCCACCTTGGCGACCTCCAGCAGCACCTCGCAGAGCTCCAGGGTGGTCGAGACCTTCCAGCCGCCCACCTCGGAGCCGAGCACCCCCTCGAAGTTGGGGAAGCAGTAGAACGCCCCCTCGGGCTCCATGCAGGTGACGCCGGGGATCGCGGTCAGACCGGCGTGCATCATCACCGCGCGCCGGGCGAACGCCTCGCGCATCGTGGCCACCGCCGAGAGGTCGCCCGACACGGCGGCGAGCGCTGCTCGTTGCGACACGTTCGCGACGTTGGAGGTGGAGTGCGACTGGAGGTTGGTCGCCGCGCCGATGACGTCGCGCGGGCCGATCATCCAGCCGACGCGCCAGCCGGTCATGGCGTAGGTCTTGGCCACGCCGTTGAGCACGATGGTGGTGTCGGCGGCCTCGGGGACGAGGGCCGGCAGCGACGAGAACCGGTGGTCGCCGTAGGTGAGGTGCTCGTAGATCTCGTCGGTGACGACCCAGATCCCGTGCTCGACCGCCCAGCGGCCGATGGCCTCGACCTCGGTGGGCGTGTAGACGGACCCGGTCGGATTGCTCGGCGAGACGAACACCAGGACCTTGGTGCGGTGGGTACGCGCCGCCTCGAGCTGGTCGACGGTGACGCGAAAGCGCGTCGTCTCGTCGGTGGGGAGCACGATCGGCGTGGCGTCGGCCAGGGCGATCGCCTCGGGGTAGGTCGTCCAGTACGGGGCGGGCAGGAGGACCTCGTCGCCGGGGTCGCACAGGACCTGGAACGCGTTGTAGACGGCGTGCTTGCCGCCGTTGGTCACCAGCACCTGCGCGGCCTCGCAGGCGTACCCCGAGTCGCGGGCGGTCTTGACCGCGATCGCCTCGCGGAATTCGGGCAGACCGGCGCTCGGCGAGTAGCGGTGGTTCTTCGGGTCGAGACAGGCAGCCACGGCCGCGTCGACGATGGCCTGCGGGGTCGGGAAGTCGGGCTCGCCCGCCCCGAAGCTGATGACGTGCTCACCGGCGGCCTGGAGGGCCTTGGCCTTGGCGTCGACGGCCAGGGTCGCCGACTCGGCGATGGCACCGATCTTTCGCGAGACGCGGGGGTCGCTGGACATGCCCCCATCCTCGCACCTCGCGGGAGTGGGTGCCGAACCGTTTGCCCGGCGGGCCTCAGACCGTGGCGGGCTCGGCGGGGTTCCAGGCGGCGAGGTCGGCCAGACGCGGGTCGTTGGAGAACATCTCCACGATCGGCTGGTCGATGGCCAGGCGCCGCAGCACGACCCGCACCTCGTTCTCCTGGTTCCAGAGCATGAGGGTGACGGCGAGCCCCTGGCGTCCGGCCCGGGCGGTGCGGCCCGACCGGTGCAGGTAGTCCTTCGGGTCGTCGGTCGGGTCGTAGTGGATCACGATCCCGACGTCGTCGATGTGGAGACCGCGGGCCGCGACGTCGGTTGCCACGAGCACGGGCACCTTGCCCGACGCGAAGTCGGCCAGGGCCCGCTCGCGGGCCGCCTGGCGCAGGTCGCCGTGGATGGCGCCGGCCCGGATCCCCTCGCGCTCGAGCTGCTGGGCCACGCGGTCGGCAGCCCGCTTCGTGTTGCAGAAGACGAGCGCCCGGTCGGTGCTCCGGCAGATGGCGGCCGCAACCTTCACCTTGTCGAGCTGGTGCACGTAGAGGAATCGGTGCTCCATCTGGTCGACGGTGGGCTCGTCCGACTCCACCTCGTGCTCGACCGGGTCGACGAGGTAGCGGTCGACGATCCGCTTGATCGCGCCGTCGAGCGTGGCGGAGAACAGCATCGTCTGGTGGGGCTGGGTGATCTTGAAGAGGATCTTCTGCACCTGCGGCGAGAAGCCCATGTCGAGCATGCGGTCGGCCTCGTCGAGGACCAGCACCTCGATCTCGTCGAAGCGGACGTCACCCTGCTCCATGAGGTCGATGAGCCGGCCCGGGGTGGCGACCAGGATGTCGACCCCGCGCTGGAGCGCCTCCCGCTGGGGCTCGAACCCCACGCCCCCGTAGACCGTCTGCACAGACTTGCCGCGCACGGCGGCGAGCGGGGCGAGCACCTCGCCCACCTGGTTGGCGAGCTCACGGGTCGGGACCAGCACGAGACCGGTCGGGTGGTGGGGTCGGGCCGACGACACCCGCTCGATCAGCGGGATGCCGAAGGCGAGGGTCTTACCGGAGCCGGTCTTGGCCTTGCCGGTGACGTCGCGTCCGGCGAGGCCGTCGGCGATGGTGAGGGTCTGGATGGCGAAGGGGGCGTCGATGCCGTCGGCGGCGAGCCGCGCGATGATGTCGGGAGAGACGCCCAGCGCCTCGAAGGTGACGGACACAGGGGTTCGCTTTCGTGAAGGGACGCCCGGGGGCGGGCGACTCGGGGATCCCGTCGCACGATCAGGCGACGGTGGGTCGTCCTCGTCGACGAGGGCGTCGATCCCCGGCGGACCCGGTGAAGGAGGAAGACCCGACGGGTCCCGGCGGGATCCGTGGTGCCGTCCAGGCTAGACGGCCCCGGGGACGAGCCCGGAGCGCGTCGGGCGGAGCAGGGCCGGGCGGGACCGGGTCAGTCCTGCTTCGACTTCCCGGCCGCCTTCTTGGCCTTCTTCCAGGCCCGGACCCGGGCCAGCGCCTCGGGCGAGTCGATGTCGGCCACCGACCGGGGCTCGTCGTCGGAGAACGGTGAGCAGGCCTGCTGCCAGCCCCGGGGCCGGACGCCGAACCGCTTGGCCAGCAGGGCCACGAAGATCTTCGCCTTCTCGTCACCGAAGCCGGGCAGGGCCCGCACCCGGTCGAGGAGCTCGGCACCCGATCCCACACCGGTCCAGACCGCGGCGGCGTCTCCGCCGTACTCCTCGGCGAGGAAGGCGCACAGCGCCTGGGTGCGGGCGGCCATCGAACCCGGGAAGCGGTGCAGCGCCGGCTTCTCCGAGAACGCGGCCAGGAAGGCGTCGGCCGGCATCGCCGCGATGGCGGCGGCGTCGAGCCCGCCGAGCCGCTCCCGCAGACGCGCCGGGCCACGGAACGCCATCTCCATCGTGATCTGCTGGTCGAGGAGCATCCCGATCACGAGCGCGAGCGGGTCGGCGACCAGCAGCGCGTCGGCATCGGCATCGCCGGTGATCGCCAGCACGGGGCCCTTCGGAGCGGTCGTCTTCGCCACGCCCCGATCGTACGCGCCTACGCTCCGGGCATGCCGCGCAGCGTCCACCACGTCAACCTCAGCGTCCCCGTCGACGGTGTGCCGGCGATGACCGGGTGGCTCGTCGACGTGCTGGGCTACCGGTCGGTGCCCGCCGGCCCCGAGATCACGGCGCTGGTCGAGAGCATGGGTCGGAGCCTGCACTGGTTCGAGGCCGACGACGGCCACCAGATCCACCTCTCCCCCGCCGCCGAACACTCGGTGACGCCCAACGCCCACACCGCCGTGCGCCTCGACGACGCCCTCGACGCCGTCCTCGACCGGCTCGCGGCGCAGGGCGTCGAGGTGCGGACCACGACGTTCGACGGTGAGCGGCACGCGTTCGCCGCCGATCCGGCCGGCAACCTCTGGGAGCTCGTCGGCCCCTGACCGACGGGGCCGCCGACC
>JAFMJM010000274.1 GCA_017853455.1 Acidimicrobiia bacterium
CCGCCGTCGACGAGGTACTCGCCGCCGGTGCAGTAGTCGCTGGCGTCGGAGGCGAGCCAGAGCACGGTGCGCGACACGTCCTCGGGGGACGCGTACCGACCGAGCGGCACCGCCTCGGCGAGCCGGTCGAGCGGCTGACCCGCCATCATCGGCGTGTCGATGATGCCGGGGTGCACGGAGTTGACGCGGATCCCGAACGGTCCGAGCTCGCGCGCCGCACCCTTGGTCATGCCGCGCAGCGCCCACTTGGTGGCGCTGTAGGCGAAGCACGGCGATCCGCCGCCGTAGCCGCCGATCGACGAGATGTTGACGATCGATCCGGTGCGGCGCTCCTTCATCGGCGCGGCCGCCGCCTGCATGCCGAGGAACACGCCGGTCTGGTTGATCGCCACCACCCGGTTCCAGTCGTCGAACGTCGTGGTCGTCATGGTCGCCCAGTGGAGCACGCCGGCGTTGTTGACGAGCACGTCGAGCCGGTCGGTGTCGGCCACCACCCCCGCGACCACGGCCGCCCACTGCGCCGGGTCGGCGACGTCGTGCTCGAGGAAGGTCGCGCCGATCCGCCCGGCCGTGGCGCGGCCCTCCTCGACGAGGACGTCGGTGAGGTACACCGTGGCGCCCTCCCGCACGAACGTCTCGCCGTGGGCGGCACCCATGCCGCGCGCCCCGCCGGTCACGATCGCCACCCGTCCGTCCAACTGTCCCATGGGTCCCTCTCCCGTCGGTCGTGTCGTGGGGGATCGTAGGCTCGCCGTCATGAGCACGCCCGCGCTGCCGGTCCCGCGGCCCCTCACCGCTCCGGCCTCCTTCCACGTGCTGGCCAAGCCGTCGGGTCCGATCTGCAACCTCGACTGCTCGTACTGCTTCTTCCTGTCGAAGGAGGCGCTCTACCCCGGTGACCGCTTCCGGATGTCCGACGACGTCCTGGCCGCCTACGTGCGTCAGGTCGTCGAGTCGGAGACCAGCCCCGAGGTAACGGTGGCGTGGCAGGGCGGCGAGCCCACGCTGATGGGGATCGACTTCTTCCGACGGGCCGTCGAGCTCGCCGAGGCCGCCGCGCGTCCCGGCCAGCGGCTCCTCCACACCATCCAGACCAACGGCACGCTCCTCACCGACGAATGGTGCGCGTTCCTGGCCGAGCACCGCTTCCTGGTGGGGCTCAGCGTCGACGGACCGGCGCCGCTTCACGACGTGTACCGCGTCGACAAGAAGGGTGCCGCCACCTTCGACCGGGTCCGGCGGGCCTGGGATCTCCTGACCGCCCACGGCGTCGACACCAACGTGCTGTGCACCGTCAACGCCGCCAACCAGCACGCCCCGCTCGAGGTGTACCGGTTCTTCCGTGACGATCTCGGGGCCCGCCATCTCCAGTTCATCCCGATCGTCGAGCGCGTCAACGACACCGGCTTCCAGGAGGGCGACACCGTCACCGACCGGTCCGTCGACCCGGTGGCGTGGGGCGCCTTCCTGACCGCGATCTTCGACGAGTGGATCGTCCGCGACGTGGGCACGGTCTTCGTCCGGGCGTTCGACGACGCGCTGGCCGCCTGGGTCGGGGTGCCCGGCGGTTCGTGCATCGTGGCGGAGACCTGTGGCAACGCGCTCGCGCTCGAGCACAACGGCGACCTGTACTCGTGCGACCACTTCGTCGAGCCGGCCCACCTGGTCGGCAACATCATGCAGACGCACCTGGTCGAGCTCGTGGCGTCGCCCCGGCAGCGGGCGTTCGGCGACGCCAAGCGCGACACGTTGCCGCGGTACTGCCGGGAGTGCCCGGTGCGCTTCGCGTGCAACGGCGAGTGCCCGAAGAACCGGTTCGTCACCACCCCCGACGGCGAGCCCGGCCTCAACTACCTGTGCGCCGGCTACCGGTCGTTCCTGACGCACGTCGACGGGCCGATGCGTCTGATGGCCGGCCTCCTGGCCGAGGGGCGGTTCGCCGACGAGGTCATGGGCGTGCTGCGGACGGCGCCACGCAACGAGCCGTGCCCGTGTGGAAGTGGGCGCAAGGCGAAGCACTGCCACGCGGCGTGACCCGTGCCACAATGCGGGCATGACGACGACGACGCTCGACGCACCCAACTCCGGCAACCCGGCGATCACCTCGCGGGCGGCGGAGCGCCTGCTCGCCACACGGGGCGCCGCGACCATGACGGTCGCCGGCACGAGCGTCAAGACGCTGGTGCTGCTCCTGTTCCTCGTGGCCGGCGGGTCGTGGGGGTGGGCGGCGGCGAGCCCCGACGTCGCCGTCCCCGACGCCGTGCGCGGCTACGCCAACACGACGGTCACGATCCCCGGCGGGTTCTGGCTGGCGTCGATCGCAGCCTTCCTGGTGGCGATCTTCCTGGCGGTCAACCCGCAGGCGGCCTCGATCCTCGGGATCCTCTACGCCCTGCTCCAGGGGTTCTGCCTGGGGGCGATCTCGGCGATGTTCGACGCCCAGACCCAGGGCATCGTCGCGGCGGCCGTCCTGGCCACGGTCGGGGTGTTCGTGGTCTCGTGGTTCCTCTACGTCACGGGGATCGTGAAGCCGACCCAGCGGCTGGCCTTCGCCGTCGTGGCCGGCCTGGGGGGCCTGGCCCTGCTCTACCTCTTCGTCTGGGTCCTGGCGATCGTCGACGTCGGCTTCCTGTACTCCGAGCAGTTCCGGGTCTGGGGCGTCGTGATCTCGGTGGTCGCGGTGGTGCTCGCCGCCCTGAGCCTCACCCTCGACTTCGCCTTCGTCCGTGACGCCACCGACGCCGGGGCCCCGAAGTTCATGGAGTGGTACCTGGCGTTCTCCCTGATGGTCACCCTGGTGTGGCTGTACCTGACCCTGCTGCGCCTGTTCGCCCTGCTCTCCGGGAACCGTTGAACACCCCCGATCCGGGGGATACGCTGTCCCCATGACTCCCGTTCTCATGTTCCTGCTCGCGTACCTCCGGATGTTCCTGGCGCTCTTCGGCTTGGGCTGAGGCCCGCCGGCGCCCTTCCGGTGTCCGATTCGCCCTGATACACTCAAGGGGTCAGCCTCTGCCCCGACCGGAACCCTCCGGACCGGAGCAGAACGCGACCCCACGGCAAGACCGGCTCCTCTCGCTCCGGCCCTTCGGTCAGGCGTCCAGGGATTGGTTCGACCCTGTGAGACGCGTCACCCCCGCCGAACGGCGGCGGGGTCCGAAACGGCGCCACCGGTTTGCTGACCCGGTGGACGCGAAGGAGCAACACCATGGCAAGCACCACCGGCACCGTGAAGTGGTTCAACTCGGAGAAGGGTTACGGGTTCATCGCCCGCGAGGGCGGCGCAGCCGATGTCTTCGTCCACTTCTCGGCGATCGTGGGCGACGGCTACCGCAGCCTCGAAGAGGGTCAGAAGGTCGAGTTCGACGTGGCCCCCGGCCGCAAGGGCGAAGAGGCCCAGAACGTCCGCGCCATCTGATCAACCGCACGATCCGATCCCGGTCCGCC
This sequence comes from Acidimicrobiia bacterium, assembly GCA_017853455.1. Taxonomy (GTDB): domain Bacteria; phylum Actinomycetota; class Acidimicrobiia; order IMCC26256; family PALSA-555; genus CAIUKV01. The sequence continues at coordinate 3,448 of JAFMJM010000274.1, forward strand.
GGGATCAGCGCGAGTCGGCCGTGGCCTCCGGGCCACGGCCGTTCCGCGTCCCGGG
>JAFMJM010000275.1 GCA_017853455.1 Acidimicrobiia bacterium
GCACGATCTTGGCGGCGAGGTTGGGGTCGGCCAGGAAGTGCTGTCCGAGGGCCCGGCTCGGTCGACAGCCGTGGGTGTCGAGCAGCTCGCGGATCGCCGCGGGGGTCAGGGACTGCATGGGGCGGGAACGCTACCGGCCGCCGTGGCCCGGGCCGGCTCCGTGCGGGCGCACCGACGGGTGCGCCGGGGACGGGCCCACCGGGGACGGCCCGGGCACCGTCAGCGGACGTAGCCCAGGATGTGGGCGCAACCCCAGCCCGTGATGCCGACACCGGCCTTGATGCGCTCGGCGACGATGATCTGCTCCTCGCGGGTGGCGAGGCCGGCATTGGTGGCGAAATCGCGTCCGCCGAAGGCGTCCCAGGTGCCGTTGTAGATGCCGAGACCACCGGAGTACATGGAGTCGACCACCGACCAGTTGCCCCCGGACTCGCACTGGGCGATGCGGTCCCACATCGGATCGGCCTTGGTGCCGAAGTACACGACGTTGGCCCGGGCCGTCGACACCGGCACCTTCGAGACGATGCGCCGGGCGACCTCCTCGCCGTTGCGGAAGGTCACCTCGAACGTGGTCCGGATCGTGCCCGGCCGGCCGTTGACCACCCGGGTCTGCCCGACGGCGAGGTTGGCGTCGGGACGGCGCTCGTCGGGAAGGGTGTAGGACTCGTCGGAGTACTGCAGGTCGCGGCCCACCCGCACGACGCGGTAGGTCGCACCGTCGACCAGGAGGGCGTCGGACCCGACGATGGCGTCGGTGGCGTCGACGACGTGGTCCTCGGGCCCGAGGGCGACGTCGTAGCGGGTCAGGAGCTCGCCGAGGTCACGCGCCGGGACGTCGTAGGCGACCGACAGACCGTCGACGACCAGCGTGCCCGGGTGGAGGGTCCGCACGACCAGGGCCGACCCCGCACCAAGACGGGTCGGTCCGGTGCGGACGGCCAGGCGATTCCCCCGGGGCAACGTGCGGACGAACTCGGCCGGATCGGTGACGGTGGTCGCCACCGTGCTCACGGTGCCGTCGAGGTCGACGGTGACGGGGAAGGCACGCAGCACGAGGACCGTGCCGCCGTCGGGGACGGCCGAACGTGCCGACGGGACCACGCGGTCGTCGCGACCGAGCCGGACGCCGCGGTCGGCGAGGAGCTCGCCGACGGAGGAGGCGGAGGTGTCGACCCGGGTCCGGACGCCGTCGGCGCTGACCACCACCGAGGCGGCGCTGCCGGCCAGTCGGGGCAGCACCGTGCCGGCGACGACCACCGAGGCCACGACGAGGAGGGCCACCAGCGCCCAGCGCGACCAGCGGCGGGCGGCGGACCGGTGGGTCGGCGCCGTGGTCCCGGGCGGCGGCGCGCCCGGCCCCGAGGGGGCGAGGGGCAGCCACGAGCCGGCGTCGGCGGCGTCGGCCCGGCCCGGCGACGGACGGACGACCGTGTGGAGGTCCCAGGGCTCGGGGGTGAGGAGCTCCTCGATGCTCGGCAGCTCGCTCGGGTCGGGGAGCGGGAGCCAGGCCCGGGCGTCGTGGGGCCGGGCCCGGGCGGGCGACGGGGGCGCGGCGTCGGCGTCGGGGGCGACGGTGCCCTCGGGGCCGGTGGAGGTGGCGATGAGACCCTCGGGCTCGGGCAGGGCGTCGAGGTCGGGCAGGGGCAGCCACGCCGCGGAGTCGTGCGGCTCGGCCCGGGCCGGGCTCGGTCGCACCGCGCCGCGCAGGTGGGTGCGGCTCGAGCGGTGCGGACGACGCCCGTGCACGTGCCCGCGGCGCACCGCGTCGGCCGCGGTCGGCTCGGGGACGTCGGCGACGCCGTCGGAGGAGGGCTCGGGAGCCACGGGATCCTGCACCGCCCCGCACCGTAGCGCAGCCCTGCGACGCCCATTCCGGCGGTCCCGGTTCCGGGTCGACCGCGGTCGATCCGGTGTCGGCCCGATGTGCGGACCGGGGTCGACCGAGGGTCGAGGCGGGTCAGGCCGGGATCGGCAGGCCCAGCCAGTGGCGGGCCGCGGCGGCCGTGGTGGCGGCCACGTCGGCGACCGGGCGCCCCAGTGCCCCGGCCAGCGCCGCCCCGACGGCCCCCACGAGCGCCGGCTCGTTGGGCCGTCCCCGGTGGGGCACCGGGGCGAGGTAGGGCGAATCGGTCTCGACCAGCATCCGGTCGGCCGGGCACACCGCGGCGGCGGCCCGCACGTCGTCGGCCGACCGGAACGACACGATCCCGCTGAACGACAGCGCCGCACCGAGATCGAGGGCCCGCTCGGCCTCGGCGGGCCCACCGGTGAAGCAGTGGAACACGGTCCGGGCCGGGACCCCCTCGTCGACGAGCACCCGGAAGGTGTCGTCCCACGCCTCGCGCGAGTGGATGACCAGGGCCCGCTCGAGGTCGTGGGCCAGGCGCACCTGCGCCCGGAACGCCCGTTCCTGGTCGGCGACCGGCGAGTTGCGGTAGTGGAGGTCGAACCCGGCCTCCCCGATCGCCACGACCTTCGGCGAGGCGGCGAGGGCGACCAGGTCGTCCCACTCGGCGGCGAACCGGTCGGCGTCGTGGGGGTGCAGGCCGACCGTCGCGAACACGTCCGGGTGGGCCCCGGCCAGGTCGACCGCGACCCGCGAGGTGGCGAGGTCGGTGCCCACCACCACGAACGCCCGCACCCCGGCCGCCCGGCCCCGGTCGAGCTCGGCGCCCGGATCGCCGCCGCCGAGGTGGGGGTGGCAGTGGCTGTCGACCCAGCCGGTGACGACCGCCGCGCCGGAGTCGTCGGCCACGTCAGGCCTCGAGGCGCGGGAAGAGCGGGTCACCCTTCGTGAGCGGCGCCCCCGCCGGCAGCCCACCCCAGTCGGCGGCGGCCGGCAGCCGCTGGTCCTCGGGGGTACCGGGCAGTCCGAGACGCGACCAGAGCGCAGCGCACGCCCGGGGGATCACCGGCGACGCCAGGAGCGCGATCACGCGCAGGGCCTCGAGGCAGTCCCCCAGCACGCGCGCCACGGCGTCGGCCTCGCCGGCCTTGTGCAGCTTCCAGGGCTCGGAGTCCTCGATGAACGAGTTGGTCGCGCGGATCAGGTCCCAGACCGCTGCGAACCCCGACGCGTAGTCGAGCCGCGCCAGGTGCTCGGTCAGGCCCGCGAACGCGCGCTCGGCCGCGGCGACCAGGGGCCCGTCGGCGCGCTCGTCGGGGACGACACCGCCGCAGTAGTTGACCGCCATGTTGAGCACCCGGTTGGCGAGGTTGCCGAAGTTGTTGGCGAGATCGGCGTTGTAGCGGTTGACCATCGCCTCGTACGAGAAGTCACCGTCGGGGCCGAAGCGCTGGTCGGCGAGGAAGTGGTACCGGAAGCCGTCGGACCCGAAGTCGGCGACGAGGTCGGCGGGCGCGATCTGGTTGAGCCGGGTCTTGCTCATCTTCTCGCCGCCGACGAGCAGGAAGCCGTGCGCGAACACCGCCTTGGGCGGTGCCTCCCCCGCCGCCATCAGCATGGCGGGCCAGTAGACGGCGTGGAAGCGCAGGA
>JAFMJM010000276.1 GCA_017853455.1 Acidimicrobiia bacterium
GCCTTCTTCGCCGGTGCCTTCTTCGCCGGTGCGACCTTCTTCGCCGGTGCCATCCGTCCGCCTTCCTGCTGGGTGGCTGGGTGCCGGGGTGCGGGCCCGTGGAGCATCGCCCGGGCCGTCGGGGCGCTGGTCGGCCCCGGAGGGGGCCAGACAATACCGGTCAGGCCCGATCGGCCCGGCGATCCTCCGCCGCGGCCACCACGGCCTCCAGGCGGGCGGCCAGCACGGCCCCGTCCCCCGCCACGGCGAAGCGCTTCCAGCGGGAGGAGGCCCCGTGGACCAGGACGACGTCACGGGCACCGACCCCGAGCGCCGCGGCCAGGACCGCCGCCGTCTCGGCGTTCGCCCGACCGTCGGTCGGCGGCGCCTGGACCCGGACCTTCACCGCCCCACCATGTCGCCCGGCGATCCCCGCCCGCCCCGCGCGCGGCTGCACGTGCACCTCGACGACGAGTCGATCCGCTCCCACCGGGCCTCCCGGGCGTGCACGCCTCCGGCGCACCGTGACGGTCCACCGCGTCCCGACCCCGGGACCGCGATCGGACCGCCGGTACTGTACGCCGATGCCCTTCGACCCCGTGGAGCGCAGTCTCGACCTCCCCGCGCTCGAGGGCGCGGTGCTCGCGCGGTGGTCCGCCGAGGACACCTTCGCCGCCAGCCTGCGCCTGCGCGAGGGCGCCGAGCCGTGGGTCTTCTACGAGGGACCGCCCACCGCCAACGGCCGTCCCGGGATCCACCACGTGTGGGCCCGCCTCTTCAAGGACCTCTACCCGCGCTTCCACACCATGCGGGGGCGCTACGTCGCCCGCAAGGGCGGCTGGGACTGCCACGGCCTCCCCGTCGAGGTCGAGGTCGAGAAGGAGCTCGGCTTCTCGGGCAAGGAGCAGATCGAGGCGTACGGCATCGAGGAGTTCAACGCCCGCTGCCGGGCGTCGGTCCAGCGCTACGTCGGCGACTTCGAGGCCCTCACCACCCGCATCGGGATGTGGCTCGACATCGACGACGCCTACTGGACGATGTCGAACGACTTCGTCGAGAGCGTGTGGTGGGCGTTCTCCACCATGTGGCGCAACGGCGACATCGAGGAGGGCTTCAAGGTCGTCCCCTACTGCGGCCGGTGCGGCACCGCCCTGTCGTCCCACGAGCTCGGTCAGCCCGGCGCGTACCGCGACGTCACCGAGGACTCCGTCTACGTCCGCTTCCCCCTCGTCGACGACGACGTCGACCTGCTCGTCTGGACGACCACCCCGTGGACCCTGCCGGCCAACGTCGCGGTGGCGGTCGGAGACCTCGACTACGTGCGGGTGCGCCGCCCCGACCGCGACGTCGTGTGCGCCGCCGACCGGGTCGAGGCGCTGTTCGGCGCCGACGCCGAGGTGGTGGGACCCGTGGCGGTGGCCGACCTCGTGGGGCGGCACTACGAGCGCCCGTTCACCGACCTCCCGGCGCCGACCGGTGACCCCTTCCGGGTCGTCGCCGACCCGTTCGTCACCGCCGAGGACGGCTCGGGCATCGTGCACCTGGCCCCGGCCTTCGGCGAGATCGACCGCGAGGTCGCGGCCCGGGCCGGGATCGGCGCCCTCAACCCCGTCGGCCCCGACGGCGCCTTCACCGACGCCATGCCGGCGCCGTTCGCGGGGACGTTCGTCAAGGACGCCGACGCCGACCTGATCGAGCGGCTGCGCGCGACGGGTCGGCTCGAGCGGGTCGCCGCCTACACCCACTCGTACCCGCACTGCTGGCGCTGCGGCACGGCCCTCCTGTACTGGGCGAAGCCCACCTGGTTCGCCCGCACGGCGCGCCACCGCGACGAGATGATCCGCGAGAACGAGGCCATCGGCTGGCACCCCGAGCACATCAAGCACGGGCGGTTCGGCGACTGGCTCGAGAACAACGTCGACTGGGCCCTCTCCCGGGACCGCTTCTGGGGCACCCCCATCCCGGTGTGGCGGTGCGAAGACTGTGCGCACGACACCTGCGTCGGATCGGTCGCCGAGCTGTCGGAGCTGGCGGGGCGCGACCTCACCGCACTCGACCTGCACCGTCCGTACGTCGACGACGTCGTGGTCCACTGCCCGGAGTGCGGCGGTGACGCCCACCGGGTCGAGCCCGTGCTCGACGCCTGGTTCGACTCCGGCTCGATGCCCTTCGCGCAGTTCCACCACCCCGTCGGTGACGACGGCGACCTCGGGGCGCGCTTCCCCGCCGACTTCATCTGCGAAGCCATCGACCAGACGCGCGGATGGTTCTACTCCCTGCTCGCGGTCAACACGCTGGTGTTCGGCCGTGCCCCGTACCGCAACGTCGTCTGCCTGGCCCACGTCGTCGACCAGGACGGCCAGAAGATGTCGAAGTCGAAGGGCAACGTCATCGACCCGTGGACGGTGCTCGACACCCGGGGCGCCGACGCCCTGCGCTGGTACTTCTTCTCGGCCGGGTCGCCGTGGGTGCCCCGCCGGGTGTTCGTCGACGGCATCGACGAGTCGACGCGGCGGTTCCTGCTGACACTCTGGAACACCTACTCGTTCTTCGTCACCTACGCGAACCTCGACGGCTGGACCCCCGACACCCCGACGGCGGCGCCCGACCACGTGCTCGACCGGTGGATCCGGTCGCGGACCCACTCCACCGTGCGCGAGGTGACCGAGGCACTCGAGCACTTCGACGCCCTCCGCGGCGCCCAGGCCCTCGAGCGCCTCGTCGACGACGTCTCCAACTGGTACGTGCGGCGGTCGCGCCCTCGGTTCTGGAAGGCCGCCGACCCGGCCGCCCACGCCACGCTCCACGAGGTGCTCACCACCACGGTCCTGCTGCTCGCCCCGTTCTGCCCGTTCGTCGCCGACGAGATCCACCGCAACCTCGTGCCGGGGACCGGATCGGTCCACCTGGCCGACTGGCCCACCGTCGACGAGGCCGCCATCGACCCCGTCCTCGAGGCCGAGATGGCCACCGCCCGTGAGGTCGTGACGCTCGGTCGCTCGGCCCGCACCGAGGCCCGGTGCAAGGTGCGCCAGCCCCTGCCGCGCGCCTACGTCCTGGTGCCGGGCGCCACGTGGTCACCGGCGGTCGTCGCCGAGATCGCCGACGAGCTCAACGTCAAGATCGTCGAGCCGGTCCAGGACCTCGAGGGACTCCTCGACGTCGCCGTGGTGCCGAACTTCCGGGCGCTCGGTCCGCGCGTCGGCCCGGCCATGCCCCGGGTCCGGGAGCTGCTGCTCGCCGCCGACGGTGCCGCCGTGCGTCGGGCGTTCGAGACCGACGGCGTGCTCCGGCTCGACGTCGACGGCACCGAGATCGAGATCGGTCCCGACGACGTCGAGGTGCGGGCCGTCGCCCACGAGCAGCTCGCCGTGGTCCAGGACGGCGCCGTCGCGGTGGCGCTCGACCTCACCCTCGACGACGACCTGCGCAGCGAGGGCCTCGCCCGCGAGCTCGTGCGCGCCCTCAACGACCTCCGCAAGGAACGCGACCTCGCC
>JAFMJM010000277.1 GCA_017853455.1 Acidimicrobiia bacterium
TGGTGGATCCGTCAGGCCATCAGCCGCGGCATCGCCAACACGGCCCGCACCATCCGGCTGCCGGTCCAGGCCGAGGACGAGCTGACCCGTCTGCGGCGCGCCTACACCGTGCTCGAGGAGCGCTTCGGCGCCTCCCCCACGGTCGAGGACCTCGGCGTCGAGGCCGACCTCACCGCCGCCCGGGTGCGCGAGCTCATCCCGTTCCTCTCCGACCCGGTGGCGCTCGACGCCCCGGTGGGCGAGGACGGCGACACCGAGCTCGGTGACCTCGTCGGCGACCCCAACGCCGAGTCGCCGGTCGACGCCGCCATCCGGGCGTCGCTGCCGGCCGAGGTGGAGCGGATGTTCGCCCTCCTCGACGAGCGTGAGCGCCGGGTGCTGTCGCTGCGCTACGGCCTCGACCGTGGTGAGCCCCGCACCCCCGAAGAGGTCGGCCAGCTGGTCAACCTCAGCCGGGAGCGCATCCGTCAGATCGAGGCCCGGGCCCTGTCGCGGCTGCGGCACCCCTCGGCCGACGTCGGCGCCCGCGACCTGCTCGCCGGCTGACGCACGCTGCCGCCCGTCCCCGACGGGTGACCATCGGAGGGGACCGTGTCGGAACGGGTGACGTGGAGCAGTGACCCGAACCGTCCGGTGAGTCCGCGCGAGATCGTCGCCGATGCCGCCGTGACGGTCGGACGCGAGGGCGTCGACACCGACGCAGCCCGCGCCCAGGCCCTGCGCGACGCCGCCCGACTCACCGACGTCGCCCGTGACGCCGCCGAAGCCGAGGCCACCCGCATCCTGGCCCGGGCCGAGGAGCGGGCCGACGCCATCGTGCGAGCCGCCAAGGACCGCCGCCGGGAGATCCGGACGCGCACCAAGGCGGAGCGGCGGCTCGAGCGCGACGCCGCCCGGCTGGAGGCGGCCCGCATCCGCGAAGAGGCGCTCGTCGACGCCGCCCGCACCCGCGAGCAGGTCCTGGCCGAGTGCACCCAGGTGCTGGCCGACGTCGTGCGCGAGTTGAGCCGGGCCGGGCGGACCACCGAGTCGCTGTCGGTGGCCCTCGGACCGATGATGCCGTTGCGCTTCCTCGACGAGTCGCCGGTGGCGACCGGGTTCCTGGCCGACGAGCCGGTGGCGACCGGGTTCCTGGCCGGCGAGACGGCGGAGCCGCCGGCCGCTCCCGCGCCCGTGGTCGAGGCCGCCCCCGAATCCGTACCCGAGCCCGAGCCCGAGCCCGAGCCTGAGCTCGAGCTCGAGCCCGAGCTCGAGGACCCGGCCGACCCGCTCGGGGTGGCCCGGGCGATGCTGGCGGCGTCGGCCGTGGTCACGCCGGTCGTCGAGGTGCCGGTGGCCGAGGCCGTGGAGCCGACGCCGCCGCCGTCGCCCCAGCCGACCGTCGTGGAGCCGGCGGTGCACCCGCAGGTCGAGCCCGTGGTCGAGCCCACGCCGGAGCCCGTGCCGGCTCCGGCCGCTCCGACGCCCGCACCGGCGCCGGCACCGGCACCGACCGAGCCGGTGGCACCGGCTCCCCCGGTGTCGAAGCGCGACGCCCGCCGTCGGGCCAAGCAGGACGCCAAGCTCGCCGCCCACCGGGCGAAGCAGGAGGCCAAGCAGGCTGCCCACGCCGCCAAGCTGCGCGCCGAGCAGGAAGCCGCCGCGGCCAAGGCGGCGAAGAAGGCCGCCCGCAAGGCCAGGTAGGTGCGTCAGTCAGTTCCGATGGCGGCGACCGTTGCCCCGTCGGCGGCGCGGCCCGTGGTGATCACCTCGTCGAGCAGCGTCCGGTGCTCGGGTCCGAGCAGGGCGAGGTCGTCGGAGACGACCACCATCCCGCCCGAGTCCCCGACCGCCCGCGCCCAGGTGCGCGACTGCTCGGGGGTGAGGTCGGTGTCGGTGGTGCGCAGCATCACGCAGTCGGGGTCGTTCACCCAGAAGCGCCGGTGCATGAACTGCCGGGCCCGGGTGGCCTCGAGCGCGTGGCGGGTGGCGGGGGAGCCGAACTCGTACCCGGCGGGCGTCGACGACCGGTCCTGGATCTCCCACGACGGCGCGACGTCGGGCCCGATCCGCATGGCGTCGACCGCTCCGACCGCCGCCCCCAACGGCGCGCCGCAGCCGAGGACGAACCCGTCGTCGCCGAACCCGGCCCGGAAGGCGTCGTACCCGGCGCGCACGCGCTCGGCCGGCGTGCGGGTCGGATCGGCGTAGACACCCGGGACGTTGGGCGAGAAGGTGAAGTCGAGCTTGACGTAGTCGTAGCCGGCGTCGCGCACGGTTCGCCCCAGATCGGTGAGCGACGCCGCCGTGGCCGGGTTCGTGGGGTCGAGGCCCCACACGAACCCGCCCCAGATCGGGTTGAACATCGCGTAGAGCGGGTCGCCGTCCTCGGCGTGGGCGAAGTGGTCGGGGTGAATTCGGGCGTACTCGCTGTCGGGTGCGGCGAGGAACGGTGCCAGCCAGAGGCCGGCGGTGGTCCCGGTGGCGCGGATCGCGTCGGCGATGCCGTCGAGCGACGACGAGAACGTGTCACGCAGGATCGTCCAGTCGCCGATGGCGGCCTGGTAGCCGTCGTCGAGCTGGAACACGTCGAACGGCCAGTCGCCGGCACGCGCCAGGTTGTCGCGCAAGGCCGGCTCGTCGATGTGGTCGAACCAGTGGTACCAGGAGCACCAACCCACCGTGAAGGGTGCGGTGGTGCGCGCACCCTCGGCGGCCCCGACCCGGGTCGCCCACGCGGCGAGCAGCGACTCGGCGTCGTCGCCGTCGGCGATCGTCACCGGGTGGAGGGTGCGGGGTGCGCCGGGGTCGAGGCGGGCGTGACCGAGGAAGGCCTCCGCCCGCACGACCACCCGGTCGCCCTCCCGGCGGACCCGCACCGTGCCGTCGTGGCGGGAGCCGCCGACGAACCCGACCAGGCGGCGGGGTCGGCCGGATCCGAGGTCGAGGACCCCCGCCATCTCGGAGCGCAGCTCGTGGGGTGCGAACACCGCCGGGTCGGCGTGGTGGACGTTGCGCAGGAAGTCGAGCGCCCCCGCCCGTGACGGATCGTGGTCGACGCCGATGCGCCGCCAGCCGAGCGGCGACCACGACTGGTAGCCGTTGACGAAGATCCGGGGGTCGTCGCCCGCCGGGCCGGCGTCCCACTCGATCCCCACGGCGGCGAGCCGGACGGGGGAGTCGGCGTGGACGGTCCAGGTCCAGCCGTCGGCAGTGGGGGACGTGACGACCTCCACCCCGGCGGCCGTGACCCGCTCGGCCCAGGGCACCGAGACCGGCTCGTCACCCTTCGGGCGGACCACGACACGAGGAGCGTTCAGTTGCGTGAGCACGGCCGGAGCGTAGGCCGGGAGGCCCGGGCGGGGCGCCGGACGGGCGACCGGAGGCCCCACGGCGTAGACTGGCGGTTCGCAATCCTGCGCTCGTAGCTCAATGGATAGAGCATCTGACTACGGATCAGAAGGTTGGGGGTTCGAATCCCTCCGAGCGCGCCAGA
>JAFMJM010000278.1 GCA_017853455.1 Acidimicrobiia bacterium
CCACGACGGTCGCGCCCACGACCACCACGACCGTCGCGCCGACCACGACCACGACCACGACGGTCGCGCCCACGACCACCACGACCGTCGCGCCGACCACGACCACGACGGTCGCACCCACCACGACGACGACGGCCGCCGGTCCCGGCGTGGGGGGCTTCTCCCCCGCCCAGGTCAAGGCGGCCTACGGCTGGCCCACGTCGGCCACGGCCGGCACCGGCCGGACGATCGTGATCGTGACCGCGTTCCACGCGCCCACCCTCGAGGCCGACCTCGCCACGTTCGACACCCAGTTCTCCCTGCCGGCGTGCACCGTCTCGGGCGGCTGCCTGTCGGTCTACGACCAGACCGGCGGCACCCGGTACCCGACCACCAACGCCGCCTGGGCGCTCGAGACCACGATGGACGTCCAGTGGGCCCACGCCGTCGCCCCGGGCGCCAAGATCTTCGTGGTCGAGGCCACCGACGCCTCCGTGGCCAACCTGATGGCCGCCGTCAACTGGGGCAAGGCCAAGGGTGGGTACGTCTCGATGAGCTGGGGCACCCCCGAGTTCTCGGGCGAGACCGCCTCGTCGTACTCGGGAGCGTTCGTGAAGTCGGGGGTCAGCTTCTTCGCCTCCGCCGGCAATTCGGGCGGCACGGCGCAGTTCCCCTCGGCGTCGAAGAACGTCGTGTCGGTCGGGGGTACGAACCTGACCGTCACCAACGGCGTCGCCACCGAGACGGGCTGGACCAGCGGTGGCGGCGGCTGCAGCGCCTACGAGTCGGCCGCCTCGGCCCAGTCGGGCTTCTCCCAGTACTCCAACGTGAAGTGCTCGGGCAAGCGGGCCACCCCCGACCTGTCGGTCGTCGGCGACCCCGCCACCGGGGCGTGGGTCTACTCGAGCACCCCCTACAACGACCGCACCGGCTGGTTCGTGCTCGGTGGCACCAGCGCCGCCACGGTGATGGTCGCCGCCCGCGGTGCGGCCACCGGCACGGCGGTCAACGCCTCGGCGGTCTACGGCACCAAGCTGGGCTGGCGTGACGTCACGAGCGGCGGCAACGCCCTCGGGTGCAAGGTCGGCTACGACCTCTGCAGCGGTCGCGGCTCCTGGACCGGCGCCACGCCCTGACCGGTCACCCGGAGCGGCCCGGGCCCCGGTGCCTCAGTCGGTGCGGTCGGTGCGGTCGGGCGCGAGCGGCGGGTCGTCGGCCATCGGGATCCGTGGCGCGGAGATCTGCTCGGCGTGGACCACGATCGTGACCCGCTCCTGCCCCGGGGCGTCGAACGGGTAGCGGTCGCCACCGGTGAGCTCGTGGAAGATCGCGTCGATGACGGCCCGATCGGGGTCGTCGACCAACTCGGCGTGCCCGCGGATCTCCACGTAGCGGTTCGGATTGTTGCGGTCGAGCACGCACAGCGTCACCCGCGGGTCGACGAGCAGGTTGCGGTGCTTGCGGCGGTCCTTGGTGGTGCTCACCCACACCTCGCCGTCGCGCAGCGTCACGGCGACCGGGTTGGTCGAGAGCAGGCCGTCGGGGCGGACGGTGGTGATGATCCCGACCGGCTTGTCGGCGAAGATGTCGACGATGTGGTCGGGGATGAGCGGCGTCACCGGAACGTCCCGCCGTCGACGGCGATGCGCTGGTCGTTGACGTAGCGGGCCCCGTCGGACACCACCCAGCGCACGACGTCGGCCACCTCGTCGGGGGTGCAGACGTGCCCGAACGGCATCCGGTCGGCGATCGAGTGGATGTCGTCGCCGGCGCCCATGGCGGCCTTGGCGAGGCGACGCCCCATCTCGGTGTCGACCAGGCCGGGGGCGACGATGTTGACGTGGATGCCGTGCATCCGCTCCTCCTTGGCCAACGTGTGGGCCAGGGCCTCCATCGACGCCTTCGCCATGTTGTAGGGCGCCGACCAGCCGGCCAGCGCGACCGCCGCCATGCTGGAGATGAACACGACGTCGCCGCGGGGTCGGGTCCGCATCGACGGCAGCACGAGCTGTGCGACCGCGAACGCCCCGAAGGCGTGGGTGCGCCAGACCCGCTCGATCTCGGCCGGATCGGTGTCGGCCACGGCGTGGCCGCGGCTGGCGATCCCGGCGCTGTGCACGAGCACGTCGACGTGCCCGAACGCAGCGAGCACGCCGTCGACCATCCGGGCGTCGGCCTCGTAGTCGTCGACCGCGGCGGCGAAGATCTCGGCCCGGCGCCCGAGGGCCCGGACGAGGTCGGCGGTGTGGCGGGCAGCCTCCTCGTCGCGGCGGTAGTTGATCGCCACGTCGAGGCCGTCGGCGGCGAGCCCCACTGCGATGGCCGCCCCGATCCCCCGCCCACCCCCGGTCACCAGTGCCACGCGTGCGTCGCTCATGGGCCCCGAGTCTGGCAGGAGCGCGCCTTTCGCCCCGGCGTGTGCCAGGCTCGGGGGATGGACGTCTACGAAGCCCTCTACACCACCCGGGCCATGCGCCGGGTCACACCCGACCCGATCCCCCTCGAGGTCCAGGAGCGGATCCTCGATGCCGCCATCCGCGCCCCGTCGGGGGGCAACTCCCAGACGTGGCGGTTCCTGCTCGTCGACGACCGCGACGTGCTCGCCCGGCTGGCGCCGATCTACCAGCGGTGCATGGACCAGGTCTGGAACCTCGTCTACGCCGACCGGCTGGCGGCGGCCCACGCCGACCCCGACGACCCGGAGAACGCCCAGATGCTGCGGGTGCAGCGGTCGGCCCAGCACCTGGCCGACCACTTCGCCGACTACCCGCTGATGCTGTTCTCGTTCGCCCAGGGCGACCCCACGGGCGGGAGCATCCATCCCTCCACCTGGTCGGCGATGCTCGCCGCCCGCGCCGAGGGGGTGGGCTCGGCGTGGACGGTGGCGTTCGTGTTCGAGCTCGACGCCGTGCTCGAGATCCTCGGAGTCCCGGTCGAGGAGGGGTGGATCTTCTCCTCGTGCGTGACGTTCGGCTACCCGACCGGCCGGTGGGGCGTGGCGCCGCGGCGCCCCGTCCACGAGGTGTCGTACCGCAACCACTGGGGCACGCCCGTGGGGTTCGAGGTCCCTACCCCGCTCTGGCCGCGCTGAGGTCGCGTACCCGGCCGAGCAGCCGGGGCGCACCGAGGCGCTCGGTCCACCCGGCGAAGGCGTCGGTCGGACCGGTCCAGCGCCAGTCGTCGACCCGACCGACCTCCATGTCGGGCCGGAGGGTCGCCAACCGCTTGTAGAGCAGGGCGTCGTCGTACTGCTCGGCGAGGGTCGCGGCGAGGCGGGCCGCCCCGCGCACGGGCACGTCCCAGGGCGGTTCGGGGATGTCCTCGAGGTGCCCGTACCGGGCCAGCACCGCCGCGGCCGACTTGGCACCCCAGCCGGGGAGGCCGGGGAAGCCGTCGGCGGAGTCGCCCACCAGGGCCAGCCAGTCGGGGATCGACGCCGGGGGCACCCCGAACTTGGCGAGCACGCCGGCCTCGTCGTAGCGGATGCCCTGGCGGC
>JAFMJM010000279.1 GCA_017853455.1 Acidimicrobiia bacterium
CGGGGCAGGCCCAGGACCCGCTCGCCGATGATGTTGCGCTGGATCTCGCTCGTGCCCCCGGCGATGGTGAGGTTGCGCCCGAAGAGGAACGACCGGGTCCAGGCGGCGGGGCCACCCTCGGCGATCGCCGCCCCGATCCCCTGGAGCGCGACCCCCACCTCGGCGACCTTCTGGTCGTGGAGCACCCCGAGGAGCTTGCGCACCGCCGCCTCCGACCCGCTCGGGTCGGCCCCGGCCAGGGCGGCCAGGGTCAGGCGGAACCCGAGGCAGCCGAGGGCGTGGGCCTCGACCACCAGGGCCCCCACCTGGTCGGCGGTGGTCGGGTCCTCGCCGCCGGCGCCGTCGGCCACCGCGGCCAGGACCTGCTCGAGCGCCCGACCCAGGTCCATGCCGCCGCCCATCACGACCCGCTCGTTGGCGAGCGTCGTGCGCGCGGCGCGCCAGCCGTCGTGCTCGGCCCCCACCAGGCAGTCGTCGGGCACGAACACGTCGTCGAAGAACACCTCGTTGAACAGGGAGTCGCCGGTGAGCTCGCGCAGCGGCCGGATGTCGATGCCCGGCGTCGACATGTCGAGCATGAAGCAGCTGATGCCGTCGTGCTTGGGGGCGTCGGGGTCGGTGCGGGCGAGCAGGATGCCCCAGTCGGCTTGCTTGGCCATCGAGGTCCAGACCTTCTGGCCGTTGACCACCCAGCCCCCCTCCACGCGGTCGGCCCGGGTGGTGAGGGCCGCCAGGTCGGAGCCGGCCCCGGGCTCGCTGAAGAGCTGGCACCAGGTGATCTCGCCGGTGAAGGTGGGTGGGATCCACCGCTGCTGCTGCGCCTCGGTGCCGTAGAGGATCACCGGGGGCAGCGCCCACGCGCCGATGACGATCGACGGGCGTGGCACGCGGGCCGCCCGGAACTCCTCGTCGATGACGATCTGCTCGACCGCCCGCGCCGCCCGGCCCCAGGGCGCGGGCCAGGTGGGCTGGAGGTACCCGGCCTCGGCGACCCGACGCCGCTGCTCGACCGGGTCGAGGTCGGCGACCTCGGCCAGGAAGGTCCGCACCTCGGTCCGCGCGGCGTCGGCGGCCGGTCCGAGGTCGACCGACAACGGCCGCCGCACCCCCGCCAAGGCCTGGCGCAGGGCCCGGGCCCGCCACTCCGACGGGTGCCCGAGGAAGGCGTTGTCGGCCATGGCGTGGCGGAGGTACACGTGGGCGTCGTGCTCCCAGGTGAAACCGATGCCCCCGAGGACCTGGATGCAGTCCTTGGCGTTGACGAACCCGGCCTCGGCGGCCAGCGCGATGGCGGCCGCGCTCGCCAGGTCGCGGGTTGTCGGGTCGGTGTAGGCACGCGCCGCGTCCCAGGCGGCGGCGCGGGCCAACTCGAGGCGCCCGACCATGTCGGCGCACTTGTGCTTGACCGCCTGGAACTGCCCGATGGGGCGACCGAACTGGATGCGGTCCCGGGCGTAGGTCGCGGCGGTGTCGACGCACCACTGCGCCACGCCCACCAGGTCGGCGGCCATGACCACGCTCTGGAGGTTGACCACGTCGGCGAGGTCGACGTCGCCCAGCAGGTGCTCGTCGGGCACCACGACGTCGACGGTGATCTCGGCCACCCGCCGGGTGGGGTCGAGGCTCTCGAGGGGCCGGACGGTCACGCCCTCCCCCGGCTCGAGCACGCACCAGACGGTCTCGTGGCCCACGGCCACCACCGCCACGAACACGTCCGCGATCGCGGCACACATGATCGGGGCGACCGTGCCCCGCACGTGGAGCCGACCGTCGACCATCTCGCCCCGGAGGCCGTGGTCGTCCTGGGAGACCCGCTGACCGACGTAGCCGGCGATGCGCTCACCGGCGGCGAGGAGCGGCAGGAACGTCGACCGGGCCGGCGAGGGGGGCGCGGCGACGAGCGCCCCGGTGGCGAGCACGTGCGGCAGGAACGGGCCCGGCGAACCGGCCACCGCCAGCTCCTCCACCACCACCACGAGCTCGGGCAGTCCGAACCCCGAGCCGCCGTCGGCCTCGGGCACGTGCAGGCCCAGCCAGCCCTGCGCCGCGAGGGCGTCCCAGAACGGCGGCCGGGTCTCGTGCTCGGCGTCGAGGGCGTCGCGCAGGACGGCCGGGTCGACGTGGCGCGCGGCCCAGCCGCGCACCGCCTCGTGGAGGGCGTGGTGGTCTTCGGTGATTCCGATCGGCATGGGACCGACGCTACGCGTCAGCCCGCCGCGGCGGCGATTCCGTCGAGGACGGCGGCGAGGCCGTCGGGCCGGGCCAGCATGGCGTCGTGCCCGGTGTCGAGGTCGACCACCGTCACGGGACCACCCGGCACCGCCTCGAGGTTCGCGACGAACCGGTCCTGCTTGTCGACCTCCACCACGGCGTCACGCAGGGTCCGGACCCAGGTCTTCGGGATCGCCGGGTCGAGGCCGGACCGCGTGACCGATTCGTCCATCACCGACATGACCTCGGCGCCGAGCCGGTCGAGCACGAAGCGCATGGTCGGCTCGTCGAGGTCGGTGCCGAACATGGCCCGGGCCATCGCCTCGTCCATCGGCGCCACGTCGGCACCGACGGGGGCGGCGAGCTGGCGCGCCAGGTTGGTGCGCGCCATGGCGGCGACCTCGCCGTCGAGGCAGTCGAGGATCGACCCACCCTCGGGCGGCACCGAGCAGGCGAGGAAGACGAGGTGCGCCACCCGCTCGGGAGCCCGCCGGGCCACCTCGGGAATGGTGATCCCGGCGAGCGAGTGCCCGACCAGCACGAAGCGCGGGAACCCGACGGTGTCGGCGGCGTCGAGGACCGCCGTCGCGAAGTCGGTCACGGTCAGGGTCCGCAGCTCCGCCACGTCGACGTAGCGCCGCGGGCCCCCGCGCACCGACACCGGCGGCAGGTCGACGGCCAGGGTCGGGGCGGTCATCCGCTCCGTGGTCGGCGCCCAGCACCACCCGCCGTGGGCGCCCCCGTGCACCAGGACCACGGGGAGCGTCACGCTCAGTCCCCGGTGACGGTGATCGCCTTCGTCGGACAGCCGTCGACGGCGAGGGCGATCTTGTCGGCGGGCGCGGCGGTCGGGTCGACGACGACGGCGATCCCGTCGTCGTCGAGCTCGAAGACCCCCGGGGCCCAGAAGATGCAGTTGCCCGAACCCATGCAGAGCTCGCGGTCGACGTCGATGCGCATGCGCCGAGCCTAGGACACCGGTTCGCGCCGACGACGGAGGCCGGGACCGGTTCCAGGAAGCCCCGGAGGTCCCGTCAGGCCGACAGCTCGAGGAACCGGGCGTACCGGTCGTCGACGGCGGCCGCCCAGGCGGGATCGGGCTCGACGGTGCGACCCGTGCGCGCCCAGCGGCCACCCTCGGCCAGGGCCGTCGGCTCCTCGAGCCCGGCGGCGATCCGGGCCAGGAACGCCGAGCCCAGCGCCGCGCCCTCGGGGACCAGCACGCAGTCGCAGGCCAG
>JAFMJM010000280.1 GCA_017853455.1 Acidimicrobiia bacterium
GCGATCCAGTCGCCCACCGGGTCGACCCCCGACACCAGCCACCAGGCGGCGTGGGCGTGCAGGCACTTCACCCCGGTTCGGGTCCCCCCGACCCCCGCCGACGGCCGGGGTCCGGTGTGGTCACCCGGGATGGCGGCGTCACGGTCGGCGGCGCAGGCCGCGTGGGCGGCGGCGAGTGCCGCCGGGTCGACGACGGCCTCGGCGGCCCGGACGCCACCGTCGGCCTCGAGGCGCCCGACCGCCCGGTTCCACTCGGGATCGACCAGCCAGTAGCGGGTGGGCATCGGCGTTCCGTCGGCGGTGAAGGGCGCGTTGCGGATCACCACCGGGGCACCGTCGCGACGCCGGACCACCACCGAGAACTCGGCCGTCGGCTCCCGGCCGAGCAGCGCCCGGACCGCGTCGCGTTCATCGGGGGTGGCGGACACGCCCGGGAGTGTACGGGCGACCCCGGTGCCGCCGCTCCGGCGGCGTCCCACGGGTGCGGGTCGCGGACCACACACCCATCCACACCGCAGATCCGACCGGTCATCACCCGGGCGGACGACCCCGGGCCGGACCGGAACGGCTCAGGGCAGGGGCTGGGCGGGGACCAGGACGTAGGCGGTCTCCCCGGGTCGCACCATGCCGTAGTCGTCCCGGGCGCGCCGCTCGACCTCGGCGTCGCTGTCGAGCCGGTCGTTGCGCTGCTTCAGCTGCTGGGTGCTCCGCTGCAGCACCTCGAGACGCTGCTCGGCGGCGTTCAGGTCGCGGCGCTGCTGGATCCAGGTGCGGGTCGGGTAGACGAACGCGAACAGGAACGCGATCCCCCCGACGACCAGCACCCCCCACAGGAGGACGCGACCGCGCCGGCGGGGCCGCGCCGGCTCGTGGACCGGGCGCCGCGGGCGCCGCTCAGCCATCCGACCCCACGGGCGCCGCACCGGCCAACGCTCCCCCACCGAGGTACGCCGCCACCGGGCCGAGCTCCTCCTCGATGCGCAGCAGCTGGTTGTACTTCGCGACCCGATCGGAACGCGCCGGCGCACCGGTCTTGATCATCCCGCAGTTGGTGGCGACGGCGAGGTCGGCGATGGTGGCGTCCTCGGTCTCGCCGCTGCGGTGCGACATGACCGACGTCAGCCCGTGGCGGCGACCGAGCAGCACGGTGTCGAGCGTCTCGGTGAGCGTGCCGATCTGGTTGACCTTGATGAGGATCGAGTTGGCCACGCCGCGCTGCACGCCGAGCGCGACCCGCTCGGGGTTGGTGACGAACAGGTCGTCGCCGACGAGCTGGGTGCGCGTGCCGAGGCGGTCGGTGAGGGCGCGCCACCCGTCCCAGTCGTCCTCGCTCATGCCGTCCTCGATCGAGACGATCGGGTAGCGGTCGCAGAGCCCGGCGAGGAAGCCGGCGAACTCGTCGGAGGTGAACGAGGCGCCCTCGCCCGCCAGGTCGTAGCGGCCGTCGTGGTACAGCTCGGTGGCGGCGACGTCGAGGGCCAGCGCGATCTCGTCACCGGGCGTGTAGCCGGCGCGCCCGATCGCCTCGACCAGCAGCGCCAGGGCGTCCTCGTTGCGGGCGAGGTTGGGTGCGAACCCACCCTCGTCGCCGAGGGCGGTGGCGAGACCCCGCTCGTGCAGGAGGGCCTTGAGCGCGTGGTAGGTCTCGGTCCCCCACTGCAGGGCTTCGGAGAACGAGGCCGCCCCGACGGGTGCCAGCATGAACTCCTGGATGTCGACGTTGGTGTCGGCGTGGGCGCCGCCGTTGAGGACGTTCATCAACGGCATCGGGAGCACGTGCGCGTTGGTGCCGCCGACGTAGCGGAAGAGTGACTGCCCGGCCTCCTGGGCGGCGGCGTGGGCGACGGCCAGCGAGACGCCGAGGATCGCGTTGGCTCCGAGCCGCCCCTTGTTGGGGGTGCCGTCGAGTCGGCAGAGCTCGTCGTCGAGGCCGCGCTGGTCGAGCCCGTCGAGCCCGAGGACCAGATCGGCGATCTCGGTGTTGACGTGCTCGACCGCCGTGCGTACGCCCTTGCCGGCGTAGCGCTCCCCGCCGTCGCGCAGCTCGACGGCCTCGTGGGCACCGGTGCTGGCGCCGCTCGGGACGGCCGCCCGACCGGTGGCTCCGGAGAGGAGCTCGACCTCCACCTCCACGGTGGGGTTGCCCCGGGAGTCGAGGATCTCCCGACCGACGATCTCGATGATCTCGCTCACCTGTGCTCCCCTGTCCCGCCGTGGCTGTCCCGCCGAGGCCCCCCGGGCCCGGCCGCACCCCTCCGGGTGCCGTGTGGCTGGTGTGGCTGGTGTGGCGGTTGTCCAAATCTACCGCCACCGGGTTCCAACGGTAGTTTCGCCCCGTGGACGACGACGAGCCGGTGGGCCTGGATCCGTTCGAGCCCGGCTTCTTCGACCACCCCTACGCCCAGTACGCCCGGATCCGGGAGCACGCCCCGGTCCACCGCAGCCCCTTCGGACCGTGGGTCGTGAGCCGCTACGAGGACTGCGTCCGGCTGCTGCGCACCCCCGGGACCTCGGTCGAGGACCGCGGCGAGGTCGGCCGCCAGCGCCGACTCTTCGCCCCGGACGACCCCCGGTCGGAGCGGGGCCGCCACGCCATCCTCAACCTCGACCCGCCCGCCCACACCCGCATCCGGCGGCTGGCCCAGAAGGCGTTCACCCCGCGGCGGGTCGAGGCCCTGCACGGTCGCATCTCCGCCCTCGTCGACGAGGCCCTCGACCGGGTCACCGACCGGGGCGGCCTCGACGTGATCGCCGACCTCGCCTTCCCACTGCCGTTCGCGGTGATCTGCGACCTGCTCGGCCTGCCCGACGCCGACCACGAGCGGATGCGCGACGTCGCGCACACCCTCGCCGGCGTCCTGGAGCCGCTCACCCCGCCCGACGCCGACGACGCCCTGCGCGCCGCCTCCGACGCCATGACCGACTTCGTCGACGACGCCGTCGCGTTCAAGCGCGCCAATCCTGCCGACGACCTGCTCAGCGACCTCATCGCGGTCGAGGAGGACGGCGACTCCCTGTCGGCCGACGAGCTGCGCGACCAGGTCGTGCTCCTCTACGTGGCCGGTCACGAGACGACCGTCAACCTCATCGGCAACGGCACGCTCGCCCTGCTGCGTCACCCCGACCAGGCGGCCCTGCTGCGCGCCGACCCCGCCCTCGTCACCAACGCCGTCGAGGAGCTGCTCCGCTACGACGGCCCGGTGCAGTTCTCGCGTCGCATCCTGCTCGCCGACCTGGAGCTCGGCGGGCAGGCGATCCCGGCCGGAGAGTTCGTGTTCACCCTGCTCGGCGCCGCCAACCACGACCCCGCCCACTTCGGACCCGACGCCGAGGAGCTCGACGTCACCCGGCGCCTCGCCCCCCAGCACCTCGGATTCGGCGGCGGCATCCACCACTGCCTCGGCGCCGTGCTCGCCCGGGCCGAGGCCCGCGCCGCC
>JAFMJM010000281.1 GCA_017853455.1 Acidimicrobiia bacterium
GACGGAGAACTTCATCGCGGCATCCAACCACACCCCGGAGCGGGCGACGAACCGGCGCCCCGGTCGATCGACCGACCGACCGGCCTAGGCTCCGCCACGTGACCGACGATCAGCACCTCTTCGCCGCCGCCCAACCGGTCCCGCACCCGACCGCCGCCGAGCGCACCGCCGCCGGCCGGACCGCCCGCAAGCGCCTCCCCCGCTCGGCCCACGCCGGCTGGACGCCGCCCGCCGACCGGCCCGACCCGGTGGCACTGGTCCTCGGCCAGGAGGAGACCCGGGTCGCCGACCTGCTGCCGATCCGCCACGAGCGGATGCTGGCGTCGCCGTTCGCCTTCTACCGGGGTGCGGCGATCGTGATGGCCTCCGACCTCGCCACGCGTCCGAACAGCGGCCTCACCGTGCAGCTCTGCGGCGACGCGCACGTGGCGAACTTCGGCGGCTTCCTCGCCCCGGACCGGACCACGGTGTTCGACGTCAACGACTTCGACGAGACCCACCCCGGACCGTTCGAGTGGGACGTCATGCGCCTCGCGGCCAGCCTCGTCCTGGCGGCGCAGGCGATCGGCTGCCCGCCCGACCGGTGCCGCGAGATCGCGGCGCGCAGCGTCGCCTCGTACCGCCGGGCCATGACGGAGTTCGCCGCCATGCGGACCCTCGACGTCTGGTACGCCCGCCTCGACGCCGAGGGCGTCATGGCCCGGGCCGAGGGCGAGGTGACCCGGGGCGAGACGAAGCGGTTCCAGCAGAACCTGCAGCGGTCGTCGGGGAAGGACAACCTAAAGGCCCTGGCCAAGCTCACGGAGACCGTCGACGGCGAGGTGCGCTTCCGGTCCGACCCGCCCCTCGTGACCCCGCTGCGCGACCTCGCCCACCTCCTCGCCCCCGACGAGGACCCCGTCGGCTGGATCCACCAGAACCTCCGCAGCTACCGCACCACCCTCCCCGACGACCGGCGCCACCTCCTCGAGCAGTTCCGGCTGGTCGACGCCGCCCGGAAGGTCGTGGGCGTCGGCAGCGTCGGCACCCGCTGCTGGATCGTGCTGATGCTCGGCCGGGACGACACCGACCCCCTGGTCCTCCAGATCAAGGAGGCCCGGGCGTCGGTGCTCGAGCCGTACACGCACCGCAGCCGCTTCGCGAACCACGGGCAGCGGGTCGTGCAGGGGCAGCGGCTGCTCCAGGCGTCGAGCGACGTGATGCTCGGCTGGATGCGCACGAAGTCGCTCGAGGGTGCCGACACCGACTTCTACGTGCGCCAGCTCTGGGACGGCAAGTTCTCGGTCGACCTCGAGCACGCCCGGCCGGGGCCGCTGGCCGTCAACGGCGAGCTGTGCGGCTGGATGCTCGCCCGGGGCCACGCCCGCTCGGGGGACCGCATCGCCATCGCCGCCTACCTGGGCTCGTCCGACGTCTTCGACCGGGCGATCACCGACTTCGCCGAGGACTACGCCCGGCAGGCCGTCGTCGACCACGCGGCGTTCGCCCGGGCGCTGGGCGTCGCCACCCCCTGAGCCGACCCGCGATACTCGGGGCATGGAACGCACCGGTCTCGTCATCGTCGACCACGGCTCGCGTCGGGCCGAGTCCAACGTCATGCACGAGGAGTTCGTGCGCTCGTTCGCCGGCGAGGCGTCGGACTTCGTGGCCGTCGCCCCGGCCCACATGGAGCTCGCGGCGCCGTCGGTGGCCGACGCCATCGACACGGTCGTGGCGGCGGGAGCCGAGCGGGTCCTGGTCATGCCCTACTTCCTGTTCCCCGGTCGGCACTGGGAGCGCGACATCCCCGCACTGGTCGCCGACGCCGCCCCCCGCCACCCCGGCGTGGAGTTCTGCGTGACCGCCCCGGTCGGTCTGCACCCCCTCATGCACCGGGTCGTGCGCGAGCGGGTCGACGAGTGCACCCGGCACGCCGACGGCACGGCCGACGCCTGCTCCCTCTGCGCCGGCACCGACCGCTGCGTCTGGACCGCCGCGGAGTGACGGGCGCGGCCTATCCGTCGCGCTGGCCGGCCGAGGACGGCGGGCCGCGCCGCCACGCCGTCCCGCTCTCGGGGCGGGGACCCCGCTTCGACCCCGACGCCGTCGAGGTGAGGTCGCGCCCGGCGCTCGGCGCCACGATGGTCGTCCTGCGCGACCCGGGCGAGGCGTACCTGCTGTCGCACACAGCCGGCCCCGACGCGGTGGCCCGGGTCGAGCGCTTCGACGCCGTCACGCTCGAGCCCCGCGCCGAGTCGGTCGACCTCCCGGGCGGACCGGCCTGGCCCGGCGGGATCGCGGTCCACGGCGACGGCGCCCTCCACGTGGTGTTCGGCAACCACGCCCACCGACTCGATCCCCACCTCCGGGTGGAGGCGAGCGTCGAGTTGCCCCGGCGGGCGCCCTACAACTCGTTCGTGACCCTGCCCGACGGGCACCTGGTCACCAAGGACTTCGGTGGCCGTCTCCCCGGCGCCGACCCGGGTGAGCACGCGCCGCCCCCGACCGAGTTGTGCGTGCTCGACCCCCGCACGCTGGCGATCGTCGACCGCTGTCGGCTCCCCGAGCCGTCGGTGGCCCGCCTGTCGGCCGACGGAACCAGCGTCTACGTGGTCGGCACCACCACCGTGTGGCGCGCCGACTGGGACGGCGCCCGCCTCCGCCCCGATCCCGACTTCGCCCCCCGGTACCTGACCCGACCGGGCCAGACCTGGGGCTGGGACGCCGTGCTCGCGCTCGGTGCGGCGTGGTTCCTCGACGACGGCGACGGGGCCGAGCGCTACGACGGCGCCCTCACCGGGCGCGGCGTCTCGACCGCACCGCTGCAACTCGTCCGGGTCGACCTGGCCACCGGTGCGGTCACCGGTGCCGAGATCGGGAGCGGCACCGGCGGACTGGTGGCCAACCCACCCGTCGTCGACGAGCGCCGCCGGATCGTCGTCGGGTACGACAGCGGCAACGGGCGGATGACGGCCTTCGACGTGGCCGACGACGGCGCCCTCACCCCACGCTGGAGCCGGGACCAGTGCCACGGCTGCCACCCGTTGCTGTTCCCCGACACCGGCGAGCTCGTCACCGACGACCACGACCGCGACCGCGGCGCCGACCAGGTGGTGGTCCTCGACGTGGAGACCGGAGCCGAGCGACTCCGTGTCGAGAGCGGCAGTCCGGTCCAGTCGGTGCTGTTCCCCGCCCCGGGCTTCGCCGACGACGTCTACGTGTGCTCGTTCACCACGCTCACGCGGGTGGCGGGAACTCCGGCCGTCTAGTCTCGGCTCCGACCGGGGAGTGGCGCAGTGGTAGCGCACCTGCTTTGGGGGCAGGCGGTCGGGGGTTCAAATCCCCCCTCCCCGACGCGGTGACTCCGGTCGTCGCACCCACGCGGGCGTAGCTCAATGGTAGAGCTCCAGTCTTCCAAACTGGTGACGCGAGTTCGATTCTCGTCGCCCGCTCCA
>JAFMJM010000282.1 GCA_017853455.1 Acidimicrobiia bacterium
CAGCGCGACGTGCGGGGGCGGGGGATCGAGGTCGCGGCCTGGGCGGCGAACGTCGTCTTCGCCGTCACCGCCGTGCCGTTCGCCCTCGGCGCCGACGGGTGGGAGGGGGTCGCCGCCGGGACGGCGCTCGTGCTGTTCCTGATCGGGATGGTGGTGTGGTGCTGGGCGCTGGGCGCCGCGTTCGTGCGCTCGGCCCGTGGCGACCACATCGTGGTCACGACGCTGTTCCTGGTCGAGGGGCGGGTGGCGGCCCGGGTGCGGTGGTCGCTCTACGGGGCGCTCGGCGTGTGCCTCGTCGTGACCGTGGCCACCGCCGCCGCCGACCCGTTCGGGGTGCTCGTCCCGCTCCTCCCGCTCGGGTTCGTCGGGCTGTGGGGCGCCCGCCACGGCGAGTTCCCGGCCCGGCCGACCCCGGGCCCGGGCCGGTAGCGTCGTTCGGACTCGCAGCGTCACGGGGGAGACGATGGACGCACCGCAGCACGGAACCGACGACACCGGCGCGACCGGTGGGACGGACGCGACGAATGCCGGCGCCGGCCTGCCCTGGACCGAGACCCTGCCCCTCACCACGGTCGAGACGTTCGTCGCCGCCATGATCGAGGCCGGTCCCGAGGTCGCCGAGCACATGGTGCGCGCCGCCAACGAGCTGCTGCTCGCCGCGCAGGCGCTGATGGGTGCGGCCGAGCGGCGGCTGGCCGAGCAACGGCGCATCCGCGACGCCGAAGCGGCCGACGCGGCGGACGCGGCCGCGCCGACCGGGCCCGCCGGGCCCACCGAGCCCGCTGCGGACGTCGCGGTCGACGCCGACGCCCCGGTGGGCGGTCACCTCCGGTCGGTCGACGAGGTCGCGTGAGCGCACCGACCGCGCCCACGCTCGGCGTGGACCTGGGCGGGACCCACCTGCGCGTCGGCCTCGTCGACGCCTCGGGCGGGGTCCTCGCCGCCCGCAAGGTCGCGACCCCGACCTCGGAGGCGGACGCGCTCGTGGCGGCGATCGCCGACACCGCCGCCGCCGTGCGCGCCGACGCGGGTGCGGCGTCGGTCACCGCGATCGGCGTCGGGATCGCGGCGCTGGTCGACGTCGACGGCGTGGCCCGTGACGCCCCCAACGTTCCCGCGCTGGTGGGGGTGCCGCTGCGGTCAGCGGTGGCGGCCGCCACCGGCCTCGCGGTCACCGTCGACAACGACGCCAACGTCGCCGCGCTCGGCGAGCTGGTGCACGGCTCGGCCCAGGGCGCCCGCCACGCCCTCGTCATCACCCTCGGGACCGGCATCGGTGGCGGGATCGTCATCGACGGACGGATCTACCGCGGCGCCCACGGCTTCGCCGCCGAGATCGGGCACTGGCAGTGCGATCCGACGGGGCCGATGTGCGCCTGCGGTATCCGGGGCCACTGGGAGGCCCTGGCGTCGGGCACCGCGCTCGGTCGCCTGGGCCGCGACGCCGCCGCGCGCGGCGAGGCGCCGTCGGTGCTCGAGCACGCCCGGGGTTCGGTCGACGCCGTCGACGGGTTCGCGGTGAGCGCCGCCCTCGCCGACGCCGCCCCCGACGCCGAGGCGCTGCTCGACCGGTTCGCCGACCAGGTCGCCATCGGCTGTGCGGGCCTGCTGGCCATGTTCGACCCCGAGCGGATCGTGATCAGCGGTGGCCTGGTGGTGCTCGGCGACGCCCTGCTCGACCGCGTGCGCGAGCGCGTCCCGGCCCACCTCGAGAGTGCCGCGCACCGCCCCGAGATCCCGATCGTCGCCGGCGTGCTCGGCGACGATGCCGGCCTGATCGGCGCCGCGGTGCTGGCCCGGGGATCGGTGTGAGCGACGCCCCGGTGCGCATCGGGCTGACGCTCCCGTCCTTCGTGACCGATCCGGCCGAAGTGCTGGCCGTCGTCGACGCCGCCGAGGTGGCCGGGCTCGACGGCGTCTTCGTCTACGACCACCTGTTCCGCGTCGCGGGCGACGGCTCGCGCCGTCCGGCGCTCGAGAGCACGGCGCTGCTCGGTGCGGTCGCCGCCGCGTCGTCGACCCTGGCGGTCGGGGTGCTCGTGGAGCGCGCCGCGTTGCGCCCGCCGGCCGTGACGGCCACCACGTTCGACACCGTGACCCGTATCGCCGACGGTCGCTTCGTCGGGGCGGTGGGTGCCGGCGACGAGGAGAGCGCCCGCGAGAACGAGGAGTTCGGCGTGCCGTTCGGCACGTTCGCCGAGCGCATCGCCCGCCTGCGCGCCACGGTGGTGGCCTGCCGCGACCGGGGGTTCCCGGTGTGGGTGGGCGGGCTCCACCCCGAGGTGCGGGCCCTCGCCGCCGCCGAGGCCGACGGCTGGAACCGCTGGGGCGGATCGGTCGAGCGGTTCGCCGCCGAGGCCGCCGCGGTGACCGCCGCGGTGGCGCGCTCGCCGTTCACCTGCTCGTGGGGCGGGCTGGTCGTGCTCGACGCCGACGACGCGGCGGCGCAGGCCAAGGCCGATCGGCTCGGCGCCCGACCGGGCACGGTGGTCGGCGGACCGGCGACCGTGGCCGACGCCTTCGCCCGCTACGCCGACGCCGGAGCCGGCTGGGTGATCGCCGGACCGGTCGACTCGCGCGACCCCGCCAACGCGGCGCTGCTCGCCGCGGTCCGCACCCGCCTGGCCTGAGATCGTCGGACCGGGCTCGGCGGGTCCGGACGCCCGATCAGGTGTCGCGGGTGAACGACGTGCGCACGAACAGCCCCTCGGCCTCGGCGCACAGCGTGTCGCCGTGGTGGAGCTCGCCGCGGGTGACGGTGCGCCGTCCCTCGTGGCGGTCGACCCACGCCCGCAGCACCAGCTCCTCGTGCAGTGGCGTGCGCGCCCGGTAGCGCACGGTCAGGCGGCCGGTGAACCCGCCGAGCCCACTGAGCACGTTGGTCATGCCGAGGGCGTCGTCGAACGCCAACGCCACGAACCCGCCGTGCACCGAGCCCGGTGGGCCCTCGCAGAGCAGGCCGAACGTGGCGTGCACCTCGAGCACGCCGTCGGCGAACGTCCAGGTCGCGTCGGGGGCGATCGCCGACACCGTGCCGACCAGTGAGCTGTGCGGGAGGACCTCGGCGTACCGCGACAGCGGTGCGCGAGGCGCCCGCGGCTCGCCGGGCTCCCGACCGGTCGCCGCGCTCACGCGGGCCACGGCCTCCTCGACCGCGGCGGCCGCCGCGTCGAGCGCCGCCGGGTCGGCGTGATCGGCGTCCGGGCCGGCGCCGACGTCGAGCAGTGCCCGCACCGCGCGCGCCAGGCGCAGCCGGGCCGGGTCGACGTGCTGGGTGAGGTCGGACAGGTCGAGGGCCACTACCGGCCCTCGAACACCGGCGGACGCTTCTCGGCGAAGGCGCGCGGGCCCTCCTTGGCGTCCTCGCTGGCGAAGACCTCCCAGCCGATCGGGTCCTGGTGGGCCATCGCCTCGGCGTCGGACATGTGCT
>JAFMJM010000283.1 GCA_017853455.1 Acidimicrobiia bacterium
GTCGAGTCGGGGCACCGGAACTCGATCCGCTTCGCCTTCGGGCTCTGCGACGCGAGCGGGATGCGGCACGACGCCGACCGGTTGCGCTGGCTGTACACCAGGTTGACCGGCGCCTCGTAGCCCGGCACCAGCCGCTTGAACGAGTTGGTGGTCGGGTTGGTGAAGGCGATGACGGCGTGGGCGTGGTGCAGCAGACCGCCGATGTACCAGCGGGCGATGTCGGAGAGACCGCCGTAGCCCTTCTCGTCGAAGAAGAGCGGCTCGCCGCCCTTCCACAGCGACTGGTGGGTGTGCATGCCCGAGCCGTTGTCCTGGAAGATCGGCTTCGGCATGAAGGTCAGCGACTTGCCGTTCTGCCAAGCGACGTTCTTCAGGACGTACTTGAAGGTCATCAGCTGGTCGGCCATGCGCAGCAGCGTGTTGAACTTCACGCCGATCTCACCCTGACCGCCCGACGCCACCTCGTGGTGGTGCAGCTCGGTCTCGATGCCGACGCTGTGCAGCGCCAGGGTCATGTCACCGCGCAGGTCCTGGTAGTGGTCCATCGGCGGCACCGGGAAGTAGCCCTGCTTGGTGCGGGGCTTGTAGCCGAGGTTCGGCATCTCGTCGGTGCCGGTGTTCCACTCACCCTCGACCGAGTCGACCATGTAGAAGGAGCCGTTGGGCCGGGTCTCGAAGCGCACGTCGTCGAACACGAAGAACTCGGCCTCGGGACCGAAGTAGGCGGTGTCGGCGATGCCGGTCGAGGCGAGGTAGGCCTCGGCCTTCTTGGCGACGTAGCGCGGGTCACGGGAGTAGCTCTCGTGGGTGATCGGGTCGGCCACGAAGCAGTGGATGACCGCGGTCTTGTGCTTCATGAACGGGTCGAGGTACGCCGTGTCGGGGTCGGCGATCAGGACCATGTCGGATTCCTGGATCTCCTGGAACCCACGCACCGACGAGCCGTCGAACCCGTGGCCCTCGGTGAAGTGGTCCTCGCTGAGCACGCTCGCCGGGATGGTGACGTGCTGCATGATGCCGGGCAGGTCGGAGAAGCGGAGGTCGACGAAGTCGCACCCCTCGTCCTTGACCATCTTCAGCACGTCGGCGGGAGTCTTCGCCACGGGGGGTCCTTTCGGTCTCGTCGCCTGGGAGGCGCTCATCCTGACCCGGCCCGGGGCGATTCCCCGAACCGGACGCTCCCCAGCCTCCGGGAAGGGGGTTTCCCACCTGTTGCCCCCATGTGAACGGAGTGTGAACAGCCCCCCGGCCCCCCGGGGGGCCCCGGGGCGGGCCCGGAGACGACCTGCCACACTGGCCCCATGCAGCAGCAACTCGACTACGTGCTGCGGACGGTCGACGAACGGGGCGTTCGGTTCGTCCGGATGTGGTTCACCGACGTCCTCGGCCAGCTCAAGAGCTTCGCCATCACCCGCGAGGAGCTCGAGAACGCCCTCGAGGAGGGCATGACCTTCGACGGCTCCGCCATCGAGGGGTTCTCCCGGGTCCAGGAGTCGGACATGCTCGCCGTGCCCGACCCCAACACCTTCCAGATCCTGCCGTGGCGCAGCGGCTCCGACGACGACGCCCCCGTCGCCCGGATGTTCTGCGACATCCAGCACCTCTCGGGTGAGCCGTTCGCCGGCGACCCCCGCTCGGTGCTGCGCCGCAACCTCGAGCGCGCCCGGGAGAAGGGGTTCACCTTCTACTCGAGCCCCGAGATGGAGTTCTTCTACTTCGAGTCGCCCGACTCCCCCGAGCCGCTCGACCGGGCCGGCTACTTCGACCTGACCGAGGTCGACCTGGCGTCCGACCTGCGCCGCCAGACGATCCTCACGCTCGAGCGCATGAGCATCCCGTGCGAGTACAGCCACCACGAGGTCGCACCGAGCCAGCACGAGATCGACCTGCGGCACTGCGACGCGCTCACGATGGCCGACAACATCATGACGTTCCGGATCGTGGTCAAGGAGGTCGCCCGCGACCTCGGCGTGTACGCCACGTTCATGCCCAAGCCCATCGCCGGCGCGTTCGGGTCGGGGATGCACACCCACCTGTCGCTGTTCGAGGGCGACGTCAACGCGTTCCACGACCCCGGTGACCCAAACGGGCTCTCCAAGGTCGCGAAGCACTTCATCGCCGGGCTGCTCCACCACGCCCGCGAGATCACCGCCGTCACCAACCAGACGGTCAACTCGTACAAGCGCCTCATCGAGGGCTACGAGGCGCCGGTGCACGTCTGCTGGGCCCGCAACAACTCGTCGGCCCTCGTCCGCGTGCCGGTGCCCAAGCGGGGCAAGGAGAGCTCGACCCGCATCGAGTTCCGCTCCCCCGACCCGGCGTGCAACCCGTACCTGGCGTTCTCGGCGATGCTGGCCGCCGGCCTCAAGGGCATCGAGGAGGGCTACGAGCTCCCGCCCGCCGCCACCGACAACATCTACGAGATGACCAACGAGGAGCGTGCGGTCGAGGGCATCGGGCGGCTCCCGCAGTCGTTGGCCGAGGCGATCGACGTCATGGAGGGCTCCGAGCTGCTGGCCGAGGCGCTCGGCGAGCACGTCTTCGACTTCTTCATCCGCAACAAGCGCAAGGAATGGGACGCCTACCGCTCGCAGGTCACACCCTGGGAGCTCGACCGGTACCTCGGCACCCTCTGATCCCATGTCCGGTCCGCTCCTGGTCTTCCCCGACCCGCCGCCCCCGATGCTCGCCCAGGCCCTCGACCTCGGTGGGCACACCTGGAAGGCCGTGTCGAACGCGTCGGTCGCGGCGCAGCACGAGCCGCCCGACGGCTGGGGCGGCGCGATCGTCGTCGCCGACACCGACCCCGAGGGCGCGTTCGTGGTGTGCCGGGCGTTGCGCAAGCGCGACGTGTCGTTCACCCCGGTGCTGCTGCTGATCAGCGGCGCACAGCTCGGCGAGCTCGAGCACCGTGAAGACCTCTTCGACGACTTCTGCCTGTCGCCGTTCCACCCCGCCGAGCTCGAGGCCCGGGTGCGGCACCTGCTGTGGCGGGCCGGGCAGGGGGTCACCGCCGAGGTGGTCGAGTACGGCGACCTCCACCTCAACCTCGAGACGTACCAGGCGTCGTTCGGGTCGCGGC
This sequence comes from Acidimicrobiia bacterium, assembly GCA_017853455.1. Classification (GTDB taxonomy): domain Bacteria; phylum Actinomycetota; class Acidimicrobiia; order IMCC26256; family PALSA-555; genus CAIUKV01. Next base: position 3,083 of record JAFMJM010000283.1, read on the forward strand.
CGCTCGACCTCACCTACATGGAGTACGAGCTCCTCAAGTTCTTCGCCACCCACCCGGGCAAGGTGTTCACCCGCGAGCAGCTGCTCTCCCGGGTGTGGGGCTACGAGTACTACGGCGGCGCCCGCACGGTCGACGTGCACGTGCGGCGTCTGCGGGCCAAGCTCGGCGAGGAGCACGCCACCCTGATCCAGACGGTGCGCTCGGTCGGCTACCGCTTCGGCCAGAACTGACGCCAGCCTCCCCCACCCCGTTGTTTGGGTGATTGTGGGGCCTCTGGCCCCCACAATCACCCAAACAACGGTCGAGGGTCGAGGGGCGACGACCGGGTCAGTGGGAGTCG
>JAFMJM010000284.1 GCA_017853455.1 Acidimicrobiia bacterium
CGGCGGCGCGCCGGGCCTGGCGTTCGGCGAAGTCGGCCCAGCGGACCATCTGGCCCGTCCCCTCCACCAGCACCTCGCCCGCGTGGGCGATGGTGTAGCGCACCGGCAACTCGTCGCCGTCCGGGGTGCACTCGCTCCAGAGGTCGAGCGCCGCACCCACCGGGACGGGCCGGCGGAACCGGACCTCGACCGACTTGGAGATGCCCCGGGCACCGATCGCGCCGGAGGCCAGGGCCACGAGCTGGTCGGCCAACATGGCGGTGATCCCTCCGTGCACGAACCCGGGCGGTCCGGTGAACCGCTTCGTCAGGGACGCCGTCCCCTCGACGTGACCGTCGACGAAGCGCAGGTGCACGTCGGGGCGGCACGGGCTGCACGCGCCGATGATCGGATTGAGCGGCATCGGGCCCTCGGGGACGGAGTAGTCGACGGGTGCCCGGACGAGACCCGAGAACGGGGTGTCGTCGGTCGCGGTCGCCAGTCGCCCGGCGAACTCGTGCAGGGTCCGGGTCATCGCCCGGATCTCGGCGGGGTCGACGGCGGTCGAGACCGTGGCGTCGGCGACCGCCCGGACCGCGGCGGCGAGGTCCTCGACCGCGGCGCGGCGGGAGTCGAAGTCGTCCATGGCCCGACGGTACGCGACCCGGTGGACGCCGACGGGGCCCGGGTGGGATGATCCAGGGCGCAGTGCGGGTTCATCCGAGCACGGCTCCGGCCCCCGGACCTCCCGGGCGAGCGGCGGGGCGAGGGGGCGTCATGAACCGATCGGTCCGCCGACTCCTGGGAGTCGCCGCGGTGGTGGTGGGTCTGGTCGTCCCGACCGGGATCGCCGGCGCTGCCCCGGCCGGGCGCGCCGATGGCCCGGTCCCCACCGTGCGGCCGGCCACGGGCGGGACCGGGACGAACCTGGTCTCGACCAGCTTCGACCTCGGCTCCTTCGGATACGTCGAGGAGGAGTTCGTCGTCGGTGGCACGGCCACGGCCTACACCGCCACCCCGCCGCTCCCGTCCGACGGTGAGTGGACGGTCACCCCGGGGACGACCGCGCCGTTCGCGACCCGCATCGTGGTGATCCGGCCGGCCGCCGCCCGGGACTTCTCGGGCACGGTCTTCCAGGAGTGGCTCAACGTGTCGGCCGGGTTCGACTCGGCCCCCGGTTGGACGCTCGCCCACCTCGAGCTGCTGCGCTCGGGACACGTCTGGGTGGGGGTGTCGGCCCAGGCCGTCGGCGTGCAGGGAGGGCAGTCGACCGTGGCGGGGATCCAGGCCGGGGGGCTCAAGGGCGCCGACCCCGAGCGCTACGGCGCACTCGAGCACCCGGGTGACAGCTACTCCTACGACATCTTCACGCAGGCCGGGCAGGCGGTCCGCAGCGGCGGCGTCCTCGGTCCGCTCCGGGCGAAGCGGGTCGTGGCGACGGGCGAGTCGCAGTCGGCGACCCGTCTCGTGACCTACGTCGACGCCGTCCAGCCGCTGACCCGGGAGTTCGACGGGTTCCTGATCCACAGCCGATTCGGCGGTGCCGCCGCACTGAGCCAGGCGCCGCTCCCGGCCGTTCCGGCTCCGGTCCCCACCTTCATCCGGGCCGACGTCGGCGTGCCGGTGCTGCAGTTCGAGACCGAGACCGACGTCGGGACCCTCGGGTTCGCCGCCGCCCGCCAGGACGACACCCGCCGCCTGCGGACCTGGGAGGTGGCCGGCACCGCCCACGCCGACGCCTACACCGGCTCCCTCGGGTTCGGCGACGTCGGTGACGGACGTGCCGAGGCCGCGTTGCTCGACTACTCCAACCCGTCGCGCGGGCCGCTCAACTGCTCCACGCCCGTGAACTCCGGTCCGCACTGGGCGGTGCTGATGTCGGCGTACCGCCACGTCGACGCCTGGGTGCGTGACGGCACGCTCCCGCCGCGTTCACCGCGGCTGGAGGTCACCGCGGGACCGACGGCGTCGATGGGGGCGCCCGGCAGTCCGCCGGTGCCGACGTTCGTGGTGACCCGCGACGCCGCCGGGAACGCCGTGAGTGGCATCCGCACCCCGATCGTCGACGTTCCCCGGGCGGTGGTCTCGGGCGAGCCCAACGACGGGGGATCGTTCTGCCGACTCTTCGGTCGGACCGTCCCGTTCACCGACGCGCAGGTCCAGGCTGCGTACCCCACCCGGGAGGCCTACGTCCGGGCGTTCACCCGGTCGGCCCGGCGGGCGGTCCAGGCGGGCTTCCTCCTGGCCCCCGAGGCCGAGCGGATGCAGCGGGCGGTCGGCACGGTGCCGTTCCCCGGCTCGTCGTGAGCACGTTCGCGTCGTTCGACGGGACCGAGTGCTGGTTCGACGACCAGGAGCTCGAGCCGGGGGAGTCGACCAACACCGTCGTGCTCCTCCACGGCTTCGCCGCCGACACCAACCTCAACTACGTGCGATCGGGCATCCTCGACGCGCTGCTCGACGCGGGGCACCGCACCGTCGCCCTCGACTTCCGGGGCCACGGGCTCTCCGCCAAGCCCCACGACCCCGCCGCCTACGGCGACGACGCCCTCACCCGCGACGTGCAGGCCCTCCTCGACCACCTGGGCGTCGACGACTGCGTGGTGGTGGGGTATTCGATGGGTTCGGGAGTGGCACTGCGACTCGGTGCGATCGATCGGCGCGTGCGGGCGGTGGTCGCGCTCGGTGTGGGTGGGACGTCGCTCGAGCGTCACGCCACCGGTGGGTCGGGCATGCGCGACGGTCTGCTGGCCGACGACCCGGCGACCATCTCCGATCCGAACGGTCGGCGGTTCCGACACCTCGCCGACTCGGTGCGGGCCGATCGGGTGGCACTGGCCGCCTGCATCGGTGTGGCCCAACCCCGGCCGGCGCAGCACCTCGACGAGATCTCGGTGCCGGTGCTGGTGGTGGCCGGCGCCGACGACGACCTGGCCGGCGATCCGACGGTGATCGCCGACCGTCTGGCCGACGGCACGGGCGTGGTGGTCCCGGGTGACCACTTCACGAGCAACGCCCGCCCGGAGCTGCACGAGCACCTCCTGGCCTTCGTCGCCCGACGCTGATCTCCGGGTGGTGTCGGCGTCAGACGGCGTTGGTGATACCGAGGGTGAGGGTGCCGCGGTGACGGGCGGCATCGCCAGTGCCGGTGCCCGTCACGGCGAGCGTCGACCGATCCCCGCCCCCTCGGTAGATGCCGTCCTGGGCGTTGCGCGTGCGCTGACCGCTCCGGGCGTACGCCGCGTGGGCCATCACGGTGTCGGTGTAGGAATCGTCGAAGAACAACTGGCCCGTGTGCACGACGTTGCTCGTCCGGTCGGGCCGGACCTTCACGTGGATGTGGACCGTGCGCCCCGGGTACCAACCGGGGTAGACGGTGTCGAACACGGCGACGCCGTCGGATCCGGTGGGCTGCGCACCCCGCAGGAAGGTGCGG
>JAFMJM010000285.1 GCA_017853455.1 Acidimicrobiia bacterium
TCCGTCGTGCTGATGCGTGGCCGGGTCGCCTGGAGCGGCACGTCCGAGAGCGCCGAGCAGGAGATCCTCGACCGGTACCTCGGCACCGCCGGCGACACCGGTGACTGACGCCCGACCCGCTCCACCGGCGGGCACCGTCGAGGTCGCCGCCGCCGACGTCCGGATCGGCACTGCACGACCCGACGGCCCACCGCTCCGGGTCGTGCAGTGGGCCACGGGCAACGTCGGACGACGCGCCCTGCGCGAGGTCATCCGCCACCCCGGGCTCGACCTCGTGGGGGTGCGGGTGTACGACCCCACGAAGGTGGGCCGCGACGCCGGAACGCTCTGCGGCGAGGCCCCGACCGGAGTCCTCGCCACCGACTCCGACGACGCGATCCTGGCGCTCGACGCCGACTGCGTCCTGTACATGCCCGCCGCGCTCGATCTCGACCTGCTGTGCGCGCTCCTCCAGTCGGGCACCGACGTCGTCACCACCCGCGGCGAGTTGGCGGTCGACGGATCCCGGCTCGGTCCCACCGACCGGGCCCGGGTGCTCGAGGCGTGTGCGACCGGGGGAACGTCGGTCTACGCGACCGGCAGCAGCCCCGGGTTCATCACCGAGATCCTGCCGTTCGCCTTTCTGTCGCTCCAGCGCAGACCGACCGCGGTCCGCATCTGGGAGTTCGCCGACATGTCGAAGCGTGACTCGCCGCAGATGATCTTCGACCTCATGGGCTTCGGGCGGCCCCCCGGCGCCTCCCCCGAGGGTCGGGTCCGCCACCTGCTCGGCGACTTCGCGGTCTCCCTCTCCCTGCTCGCCGACGCCGCCGGTTGGTCGATCGACACCTGGCGGGGATCCGGCGACGTCGCCCTGGCCCGCGGCGACACGCGGACCGCCGCCGGCACCCTGACCGCGGGCACGGTCGGGGCCCAGCGCACCACCATCGTCGGGTTGCAGGACGGCAGCGAGAAGGTGGCGTTCACCGCCTGCTGGTACCTGACCCGTGACCTCGACCACGACTGGGACCTCGGTGCCACCGGCTGGCGCATGCAGGTCGACGGCGAGGCGCCGTTCTCGCTCGATCTGGCGTTCCCGGTCCCCCTCGAGGACCTCAACGACTGGACCCCCGCCTACACCGCCAACCGGCCGGTCAACGCGGTTCCCTACGTCCGCGCCGCGGCACCTGGCATCCTCACGGCCCTCGACCTGCCGATCGTGGTCCCGGCCGGACCGCTCCCGCCCGTCGACCGCGCCGTCTGACCGGGAACGGTGGCGGCCGCGTCAGGGCACTCAGATCCGGCGGCGCCGCACCACGACGACCACCACTGCGCCTCCGGCCAGCACGACCACGCCGAGCAGCACGAACCAGATCCAGACATCCGAGCCACCGCCGCTCGCCGGCGCGGGCGCCGCCTGCTCGACCCGGCCGCCGCCAGCCGTCGGCCCGAGCGGCGCGTTCGCGATCGTCGGCGTCTCCCCCGGTCAGGAGCCGTACGTCCGGCGGCGGTCGACCACCTTCCGGAGCGCCTTCGCGTACTGCTCCGGACCCGCCGTCGCGGCCCGACCCTTGTTGCGCAGGTGGATCCGTCGGCGCATCACGACCCGGTCGACCACGACGATCCGCCGGTGCTGCTCCAGGGCCCGGGCGAACCAGTCGACGAAGTCGCCCGAGAAGTTCGTCTCGTCGAGCCGACCGACGGCGGCGAACGTCTCGCGCCGGAGGAGCATCGCCCCGAGGTGATGTCCGACCATCGCCCGGTGCTCGCCGCCGGGGACGACCACGAGGTGCTCGGGGATCTCGGGACTGCGGAACTGGGTGACCAGGCCGAAGACCAGATCCGGCGCCGGGTCAGCGGTGAAGGCGTCGAGTTGCACGGCCAGCTTGTCGGGCTCCCACAGGTCGTCGGCGTCGAGGAAGGCGATGAACTCCCCCGCCGACTCACGAACGCCCCGGTTGCGGGCCGGGTTGGCCCCCGACCGGTCCTGACGCACCACCCGGACCGGATCGCCGAACGCCTCCGCCACGGACGCCGTGTCGTCGGTGGAGCCGTCGTCGACGACGATCACCTCACCCACCGGGCGGGTCTGACGCAGCACGCTGTCGATCGCCTCGGCGATGTACTCCGCGGCGTCGAACGCCGGAATGACCACGCTCACGGTGCCGTCACTCGATCCGCCGACGCCGGTGTCCCGGCCGTTCGGCACCGGCGCGGGCGTCACCCGCCGAACGGGGCGTTGCGAACCGGGTACTCGTTCATCAACGACGTCAGCGTTCCGTCCGGGTCCAGGAACTGCGGGACGTCGGCGCCGATGAGCGCACGCGACCGTGTCCAGTCGGGCTCGTCGGGATCGGCGCCGAAGAACCGGGCCGGGTCGAGCAGATCGTCGACCGTCGCGAGCCCCTCCTCGCAGATGGCGTCGATGGAGGGGGCGTCGGGGGTCAGGACGCGGCTCACCACGTTGCGGACGTAGGTGTGCTGCGGGTGGATCCGCAGCGACATCGGCATGTGGACCTCGTACCAGTGGCGCAGGAAGGCGTCCCGGTCGAGGCTGCCCGCCCGCTTGAGCATCGACGTCACGGTCAGGCCCGGCCGCGCCGAACCGACCGGCACCTCGATCCGGTCACCCCGTCGGGGCACGGCTTCCGTGACCACGTACCCGGCCCAACGGACGGTGACGTCGGCGACGACCGCCGCGAGATCCACGACGTCGTCGGCGCAGTCGGTCCAGGCGGCGACGGTCACCAACGGCCGCCAGGCGGTCGGCGGACGGCGCCACTCCCAGCGGTCCGTGGCGTCGGCGTCCTCGACCTGCATCGACACGGACGGGTAGCGGTCGGGATCGAGCGCCCCGGCCCGGTCGAGCAGACGACCGACGTCGACCGGTCCGACGTCACCCTGCGCCAACGCGACGACGATGACCTTCTCCACGACCACCCCGTTCCCGGAATCGGGTCAGGCCCCCTCGGGAGGGGGCCTGACGGTCACTCTCGTGGAGCGGACGACGAGATTCGAACTCGCGACCCTCACCTTGGCAAGGTGATGCTCTACCAACTGAGCCACGTCCGCGTGGTCTCCCAGGATAGCGGGTGCGCCCCGGCGGGCCGACCCGGCACCCCCTGAATCAGGATCCGGCCAGGCGGGCCACCACCGGGGCGAAGGCCTCGAAGGTGTCCTCGCCCAGGACGACGTAGGACACCCCCCACTCCTCCCGCCGTTGCACGAGCGTGTCGCAGACGGAATCGACCGTCCCGACCAGCGCCACGGCCGAGGCGAGGGCGTCGTCGGCGCCGATGCCGAATCCGCCGCCGACCAACTCCGCGAACCCGCGGGCGTCGTCGGTGATGGCCGCCACGAAGTAGCGGATCTGGAGCTCGATGGCGTCGAACCGGTCGCCGGC
>JAFMJM010000286.1 GCA_017853455.1 Acidimicrobiia bacterium
TTGCGGATGGTCGAGAGACTGAACGCCAGGTCGTTCGCGATCGCCTGATTGGTCCGGCCGGCGGCGATGCCCCGGAGGACGAGCAACTCGCGATCCGTGAGGCCGTAGCCCACGGCCGGGTCGACGTCGGGCCCGTCGACGAGGCGCCGCCCCAGCCGCTCGACGCGCGCCAATGCCCGGACGTCGCTCGTCGACCGGGCCGTCCGGGACGCGAACGACAGCAGTACCGCGGCCCGGGCGGCGTCTCCACGGAGTTCGTGGAGCTCGGCCAGGGCCAGCGACACCGGTCCACCGCACCAGAGGCCGTAGCTGTCGACGGCGACGTGGCGGCTCCACGGCTCCAGGAGGGCGATCAGAGAGTCGGCGACGTCGGTCACCGAGTCCGGAACTGCGCCATGGGCGTCGCCGTCACGCAGCGCGACCAGCACCGCGACCGCACGGCAGGCGGTCAGCAGGTACGAGCCTTCGGCGTCGATCTGGCGCAGCGCGATCCGGAGTGACCGTTCGGCGCTCTCGGGCCGATCCACCCGGGCCTCCCGGTAGGCCAACGCCAGACGCCCCAGGGCGTGGGCCACCGCCGGCTCGTCGTCGGCGACGTGGAAGGCGGCCATCTCCTCGGGGTCGTCGCGGTCGAGCACCTCCTCGACCAGGAGGAAGGTGTTGGTCGCGACCGTGCCCGAGATCCCGAACTCGGAGCCGATCGCGAACGCGGACTCACGGTGGTGGCGGGCCGCCGCCAGGTCGCCATCGAGGTGGGCGGCCCCGGCCAGGAGCGTGTGGGCCCGCCAGGTGAGCCAGCGGGAGTCCTGCTGCTCGGCCACCCACCGGGCGACCGTCACGCCCTCGTCGTACCCGGCGCGATCACCCGACTCCAGGGCGTCGACCGCCTGGGCCACCGCCGCCTCGATCTGGAAGTACCCGTAGCGCAGGATCTGCGCGACGTCGAGGGCTTCGGCCGACACGGACCGTCGTCGGACGAGGAACTGTGGTGCGCGGTGGGTGGCCCGCCACGCGGTCAACGCGATCAGGCGGGTCTTGGGTTCGACGTCGACGGCGTCGCGGAGCGCACGGTCGGCCATCGGCTGGGCCAGCGAGGAGCGCGACACCCAGGCGAACTGCTGACTTCCCTCGACCTTGAGAGGTATCCACGACTCGACCATCGATCGGAGTGCGTCGAGCACGATCCGGGTCTGGGCGTCGAGATCCATCCGGCTCACGCGCTCGAGCAGACCAAGCGCCGTCTTGTCGCTGTAGTTCCACTCGATCGGGACCACCAGCTGCCCGATCGCCGAGGTGGCCTCGTGCCAGTCGTCGTTGCGGATCGCCTCGTCGGCCGCCCGCACGAGCACCGTGTGGGCCTCCGCGAACCGGCCCAGCGCCGTGAGGGCCACACCGTGGAACCGGAGGTGGACGGTGTCGACCGGCCGGTCGGTCAGGAGGTCGAGGTCGGTCACCAGTCGGAACAGGACCTCGGCGGCGTCCCAGTCGCTCATCGACAGTGCGACGAGACCTGAGTGCACCGCCAGTTCGATCATCTTCCCCGGGGGGATCACGGCACCGGCCGCCCGGGCGTGCACCACCGCCTCGGCGGCTCGGGCGCCGCCGGCAGCCATCAACGTGCGCGCCACGACGGCATGGATCTCCGCAACCCGGGCGTCGGGGAGCGTTGCGACCAGTTCGGCCGCCACGGGATCGGCGACCCTGCCGTCGGGTCCGACCAGACCGGTGGCGACGGCCCACTCGGCCGCCCGCTCGGCAACCGACTGGTGGACCCGGGCGTACCGGGCGATCGCCTCCGGCGAGAGGTCACCGGCGACGACGCCCACGGCGATGAGCGCCCGCAGGGCATCGGCAGACAGGTCTCCCGGGATCTCGTTCATCGGAGCCACTCAGGTCGCGGCCGGTCGAACGACACGCTCGATCAACGGGACGGCCACCGCGGAGGGTAGTCCACGAGGGTGACGGTCGATCGTCGAGCGATCAGCCGGTGAACGTCGGTTCGGCCGGGCCCACCGGAGCGACGGTCGTGGTCGTCGTCGTGGGCGGCACGCCGTCACACGGGTCGGGGAGGTCCGACGAGAACGTGAACTTCGCGGTGCTCGTGTACGAACCCGGCGCGGTTCCGAAGAACCAGTTGACGCCGTAGCCGTTGTCGGTCGACGGGTCGGTGTTGACGACGTTCGGGTAGTCGGCCAGGGAGCCCTGCCCGTACGGGGTCACGGGCGTCGCCCCGGTCGTCCAACTGAACACGTACCACCAGTACTCACCGCTCGCGTAGCCAGCCCAGTCGGCACCACTCACGTACTGGATGGCCTCGACGACGTTCTGCACCGAGGCGTCCACACCGACCACCTGGCCCGCCGTGCCGCCACCCGGGCAGGTTGCGGCCGCTTCGTAGAAGCCCGGGCCGGTGTCGCTGCCACCGAGGTTCGAGTCCATCACGTGGTAGAGCCGCACCTCCTGCGTGTTGCCCTCCGGGACGTCGACGGTGTAGGTCACGAGGAAGTGGTCGTCGGGCGCGGTGTAGACGTACCGGGCCGTCACCGTGTACGTGAGGCCGCCGGTCGTACCGGAGAGCACCGAGGTGAATCCGTCGGCATTCTCGGTGGTGGAGGTGTCCCACCCGACCTTGGTCACCGATCCGGCGACCACCTGGCGGAACCAGCCGCCGGCCAACCCCTCCGGCAGGAAGAGGGTGCCGCCCCCGACCGAGTCACCCACCCCCAGGGCGATCTGGTTGTAGGAGTTTCCGCCCGCCGGCGGGTCGACGGCGTAGAGCTGGTCGTTGCCGTCACGCTTGATCTGCATCTGCCCACCGGCGTAGCTGATCCGGAGGCCGTCGGTGGCGTTGGAGCCACCCGACGGGTTGATCGTGACCGTCGTCCCCGGGCTCGCCGCCGACGCCAGTTGGAGCGTGCCGAACCCGATCGCCGCGCCCACTGCGATCAGCAGGGCCAGGATCTTCGGGAGGCGTCGCTTCGGATTCGTCGTCATGGGAGTCCACTTCCGGGTCGGGCCGTCGGGATCAGTGGGGGACCGTACCGACGGCACCCGTCGACACCCCCCGACCGGATGTCCAGAAACCGTCCATCGGGTGTCCATCCCACCGCGGTCCGGCGGCCGGGCGGCCGGGCAGCCGACGGTCACCGGTCACGGGGTGCCGTCACCACGATCAGAGGGTCATCGGGCGAACCCGGCCGGCCGGGCGGATTCGGTCGATCGGACGTCAGTGGGCCGACCGCGGCGTCTCCTCCGGCGTCGACTGACCGGTGGGGAGGGGCGGAGACGCCACTCCCTCCACGACCTGCCGGACGGTGACCGACCACGTCGCCGGGTCGGGCAGCGCGACGCCGGTCGCCTCGAGGACGCCGAG
>JAFMJM010000287.1 GCA_017853455.1 Acidimicrobiia bacterium
GGGCCGGCCGAAGTGGCCGACGGGATCCTGCTGGGTGTCGAGCAGGTCGAGCAGCTCCGGGCCAACGCCACGGTCGAGGTGGCGGTGGTCGACGACGACGGTTCGGTCATCGGGATCAGCCGGGCCGTCAACCCGCTGACGCCGAAGGTCCGCCTGGCGATCCTCGCCCGTGACGGCAAGTGCCGCTGGCCGGGGTGCGAGACCCGCTGGGGCCTCGAGGTCCACCACCTGGTGCCCCGCTCGCACGGCGGATCGGACGAGTTCACGAACCTGGCCGCGGTGTGCGCCATGCACCACCGCCGCCTCGTGCCGCACGGCACCTGGGTGCTCGCCGGCAATCCGAACCGGCCCGACGGGCTCACCCTCCACCGTTGTTCGGGTGATCGTGGGGGCCAGAGGCCCCACGATCACCCAAACACGCCGGTGACCCAGCCGAGCCGAAGTACCCGACCACGTCACACGCCCAGCCGCGCGCGCACCCGGGCCGGTCCGGCGGGCTGATGGACCGCGAACCGGTGGGCTGGTGATTCAGGCTGTGCTGGTCGCGCCCCGGCGGACGGGGGCGGGCCAGGTCAGAAGACGATGAGGACCAGCAGGGCCAGGATCGCGCAGACGGCGATGACCCCGAAGATGACCCAGGCGATGGCCTTGGTCGTGCCACTCAGGTTGCCGAGCCCCATGACGTCCATCACGGCGCTGCGCTCGAGTTGCTGCTCGTGAACGGCCGCGGCGTGCGAGTTGTCGGTGACCTTCGGCAGGTGCTGACGCGACCCGCCCTTGCGCGACTTCTTCATTCCGGATGAACCCATGGAGCGGGATGCTAACCGGCGGTGGACGCCGTCTCGGTGGCGAGCCGGTCGAGCTCGGCCAGCACGGTGTCGCGGTCGGCGGCCGGGACCCGTAGCACGACCTCCTCGATGCCGATGGAGGAGTAGTAGTCGAGCTTGCCCGGCTCGAAGAGGGTCCCGAACGGCACGATCCGCACCGAGGCCGGATCGCGGCCCACGGCGGCGCAGGCGGCGTGGAGGTCGGGCAGGGCCGTGCGGATGCCGGCCCCGCCGATGGGCAGCCAGCCGTCGCACCACGCCGCCACCGCGGCGAGGGCCTTGGGGGCGGGTGCGCTGCCGAGCATCACCGGCGGCCCACCGGGCTGGACCGGCTTGGGCCAGCACCACGACGGCGAGAAGTCGACGTGGTCACCGTGGTACTCGGCGACCTCCTCGGTCCAGAGGGCGCGCATGGCGCCGACGTGCTCGCGGGTGCGGTCGCGCCGGGTGGCGGGGTCGATGCCGTGGTGCTCCATCTCGTCGACGTTCCAGCCGAACCCGATGCCGAGCTCCACCCGGCCACCGGTGAGCAGGTCGAGGGTCGCGATCGCCTTGGCGGTCACGATCGGCTCCCGCTGGGCGATCAGCGAGATGCCGGTGCCGAGCCGGATCGACGACGTGCGCGCACCCGCCGCCGCCAGGGCGACGAACGGGTCGAGCATCCGCTTGTAGTCCTCGGCCAGCACGGCGTCGCCCGTGGGAGGGGGCGTCCGCCGGCTGGTCGGGATGTGGGTGTGCTCCGGGATCCAGAGCGAGGTGAAGCCCCGGGCCTCGACCTCGACCGCGACCTCGTCGATCCGCCAGACCTGGTCGGTGGCGAAGATCGTGATCCCGTAGCGCACGTCGGTCAGCCCAGGCGCTCGACGATCATGGCCAGGCCCTGGCCGCCGCCGATGCACATGGACTCGAGGCCGTAGCGGGCGCCGCGGTCCTCGAGGCCGTTGAGCAGCGTGGTCATGATGCGGGCGCCGGTCATGCCGAACGGGTGGCCCAGGGCGATGGCGCCGCCGTTGACGTTGAGCTTCTCCCACGGGATGCCCAGCTGCTCGGCCGACGGCACGACCTGCGCGGCGAACGCCTCGTTGATCTCGACGAGGTCGATGTCGTCGATGGTCATGCCGGCACGGGCGAGGGCCCGGGTGCAGGCCTCGACCGGGCCGAGGCCCATGATCTCGGGGTCGACGGCCGACACGGCGGAGGCGACGACCCGGGCGAGCGGCGTGATGCCGAGCTCGGCGGCCTTCGTGTCGGACATGACGACCACGGCGGCGGCGCCGTCGTTGAGCGGGCAGGCGTTGCCGGCGGTGACGGTGCCGTTGGGCTTGAACGCCGGCTGGAGCTCGGAGAGCTTCTCGACCGTGGTGCCGGGGCGGGGGCAGTCGTCCTTGGCGACGACCGTGCCGTCGGCGAGGGTCACCGGGGTGATCTCCCGCTCGAAGAAGCCGTTCTCCTGCGACACCCCGGCCCGCTGCTGGGAGAGGGCGGCGAACTCGTCCTGGCGCTCACGGGTCGTGCCGGTGAACTCGGCGACGTTCTCGGCCGTCTGGCCCATCGCGATGTAGTAGTCGGGGAGCCCCGCCGGCGGAGTCCAGGTGCCGCCCTCGCCGGTGGAACGGAGGGCGGTGCGCTCCATGGCCGACTCGAAGCGGGGGTTGCGGGTGTCGGGGGACCCGTCGGAGGTGCCCTTGAAGAAGCGGCTGACGTTCTCGGAGCCGCCGGCGACGAAGACGTCGCCCTCGCCCGAACGGACGGCGTGGGCGGCCATCCGGATGGTCTGCAGCGACGAGGAGCAGTAGCGGTTGACCGTCACGCCACCGGCGCCGGGCAGGTCGGCGAGGATGGCCACGGCCCGGGCCAGGTTGAAGCCGGCCTCACCGGCGGGCTGGGCGCAGCCCCACAGCACGTCCTCGACCAGCGTCGGGTCGAGGGCCGGCACCTTGGCGAGCAGGGCCTGCACGATGGTGGCGGACAGGTCGTCGGGACGGCACTCGATCAGCGAGCCCTTGTTGGCACGGCCGATCGGGGTGCGGGCGGTGGCGACGATGACGGCTTCGGGCATGGCGGGCTCCTGGTCGGTTCGCGGTGGCCGGGGCGGTCTGCCCGGACCGGTCCGGAGACGACGGCCCCGGCGGGGGCAGGTTAGGCCGTGGCGGCTGTGGCCGTCGGACCTGGTGGCGGACCGCCGCAGCCGCCACGCCCCGGGTGGACCGGGTGGACCGGGTGGACCGGGCGGACCGGGTCAGTTGGTGGCGGGGGCTCCGGAGGCCGATCCGGCCGAACCCGACGGGCGGGCGTCGGCGTCGACGGCCGCGACCCGCTGCTCCTCGATCGTCATGGCCGAACGGAGCAGGGCCCAGACGGCCAGGGCCGCGAGCAGACCGAGGGTCGCCCCGAACTGCTGACGGTCGAACAGGAAGATCTGCACCACCAGGATCCACACCAGCACCGCCCGGTCGAACCAGCGGAAGGCGGCCAGCCGGTGCCGGGGGAGCAGCACGCCGCCGATCAGGATCATCACGGTCGTCGTCGCCGCCGCC
>JAFMJM010000034.1 GCA_017853455.1 Acidimicrobiia bacterium
CCGGGCGCGGAGCGACCGCCACGTTCGTGGTCGGTCCTGCTCCTGTGTGGTCGGGCTGCCGGGATTTGAACCCGGGGCCTCTTCGTCCCGAACGAAGCGCGCTGCCAAACTGCGCCACAGCCCGTGTGGAGGCGTCACTCTAGCGGTGCGTGGGCGCCGGGCCCGAGGGCGGGCGTCGTCGGGTGGGCGGGGCCGGATAGGGTCGCCGGAGGCCGGTCCACCGCTGGTCAGGGCGTCACGGCACGGGTGCCGGGAGCGTGACGACGGGCCCGGCGGGGGGAACACCAGTGGCACACGGAGCCGATCCGGCAGTCGACGGGGACACGCTCGCGGCCCGGCAGCGCTACGCAGTGGAGCGTGACCGCCGGACCGGGGCCGACCGTTCGTTCCTCGGGGAGACCGCACCCGATGCCGTCCTGGCCCGGTACCTGACCGACCCGTTCACTCCGGTCGCCGAGCGGATGCCGATCGTCGACGACGTCGACGTGCTGATCGTCGGTGCCGGGATCGCCGGGGTGGTCACCGGTGCCCAGCTCCGGCGGCGGGGCGTCGGCTCGGTGCGCCTGGTCGACGTCGCCGGTGGCGTCGGGGGTACGTGGTACTGGAACCGCTACCCGGGGGTCATGTGCGACGTGGAGTCGTACATCTACCTGCCCATGCTCGAGGAGATGGGCGTCGTCCCGCCGCGGAAGTACGCGCAGGGTGAGGAGATCCGCCAGCACGTCAAGGCGATCGCGCAGGCCCACGATCTCGTCGACGACGCCCTGTTCCACACCCGGGTGGTCGAGAGCCGCTGGGACGAGGTCGCCGCCCGCTGGATCGTGTCGACCGATCGGGGCGACGTGCTGCGCGCCCGGTACCTCGTCATGGCGGTCGGCTTCCTCAACCTCGTGAAGCTGCCGGCGCTGCCGGGTCTCGAGACGTTCCGGGGCGCGTCGTTCCACTCGGCCCGCTGGGACTACGGCGTGACCGGCGGCGCGCCCGGTGACGACCGGCTCACGGCGCTCGCCGACAAGGCGGTGGGCGTCATCGGCACCGGTGCCAGCGCGGTCCAGTGCGTGCCCGCGCTCGGCGCGTCGGCCCGCAGGCTGATCGTGTTCCAGCGCACCCCGACCGCCGTGGGCCCCCGCGACGACCGGCCCACGCCCCCCGACTTCGCCGACGGTCTCCGGCCCGGGTGGCAGCGGGAACGGATGGACAACTTCACCGCCCTCCTCGCCGGCCAGCCGGTCGAGCGGGACCTCGTCGACGACGCCTGGACGCACTACCTCGGTCGCATCGTGTCGCCGACGGTGCCGCCCGGCACCCCGCCCGAGCAGGTCGCGGCATACTCCGAAGCGGCCGATCTGGCGGTCATGGAGGAGCACCGGGCGCGCATCGCCGCGGTGGTCGACGACCCGGCGGTGGCGGAGGTCCTCATGCCCCACTACCGGTACATGTGCCGTCGGCCGTGCTTCCACGACGGGTACCTCCCCACGTTCAACCGGCCCAACGTCACCTTGGTCGACTGCCCCCAGGGCGTCACGGCGGTGACCGAGACCGGGGTGGTCGCGAACGGTGAGCACCACGACCTCGACGTGCTGGTGTTCGCCACCGGGTTCGAGGCCGAGGTCACGCCGCTGTGGCGCCGGGCCGGACATCCGATCATCGGGCGCGGCGGGATCGAGCTCGCCGACGAGTGGCGCGACGGCGCCCAGACCCTGCACGGGATCCTGACCCGTGGATTTCCGAACCTGTTCCTGTCGCCGTCACCGGCGCAACAGGGGGTCGGGAGCACCAACCACACCCACATCATGGTGACGGGGGCCGACCACATCGCGGAGACCATCGCCAAGCTCGACGCCGCCGGCGTACGGATCGCCGACGTCGGTGCCGCCGCGCAGGCCGACTGGGTGGCCCGGATCGAAGCCGCCTTCCGCGACCGGACCGAGTACCTGAGCTCGTGCACGCCGTCGCGCATCACCTACGACGGAGACCCGACCCGCCAGAACCCGCGCAATGCGTCGTTCGGCGGATTCGGCGGCGACTACCCGGGCTGGACCGCGATCCTCGACGAGTGGCGGGCCGCACCGGACTTCCCCGGGCTGGAGATCGAGCGGTGACGGGACGCACGGATCGCCGTCGGGTCGTCGTCGTCACCGGCGGCGCGATCGGGATCGGCGCCGCGATCGCGGAGGCGTGCGCCGCGGCCGGGGCGTTCGTCGTGACCATGGACCCCGGTCTGGCCCTCGACGGCACCCGCACCGACGGTGGTGCCGACGGGCCGACCACCGCAGCGCGCATCGTGGCCGCGGGCGGTGCCGCCCGGGCGTCGGGGGTGTCGGTCACCGACGCCGCCGAGGTCTCGGCGCTCTTCGCCGGATTGGCGGAGGAGCACGGTGCGCTCGACGCCGTCGTGAACGTGGCCGGCATCACCCGGACCACCGGGTTCGCGAAGGGCGACGAGGACGACTGGGCCGCCGTGCTCGACGTGCACCTCGAGGGGTACCGCACGGTCCTGGGTGCGGCGTTGCCGGTCATGGAGGCCCAGGGTCACGGCCGCATCGTCGGCGTGACGTCCGGGTCGGGCTGGCGGGCCGCCGACGCCGGTGCCTACGGGTGCGCCAAGCGGGCGGTCGCCGCGCTCACGTGGGCGGTCGCCCGGATGGCTCCGCCAGGGGTGACGGTCAACGCGCTGTCGCCCATCGCGGCGACGCGCATGGTCGCGCACGCCCTGGCCGGACAGCGGGCCGCCGGCAACGCCAGTGGTGCGAGTGCTGCGTCGGGAGGGGTGGGGCTGGCGGCCGCACCGCCGCCCGCGCGGCTCGGTCCGATCGGTGCCCACCTGGCCGGTGAGGGATTCGCCTGGTGCAACGGTGCGGTGCTGTTCGCGAACGGCGCCGAGGTGTCGCCGGTGGCGCCCCCGCGGCCGCTCGAGGTGGTCGGACTTCCGGCACCGGACGCTCGGCAAGGGTTCCTCGACCGGATCGTGCCCGCGGTGCTCGCGCCGGCCGAGACGGCACAGCGCGCGGGTGGCACGGGGATGGGTCGGCTCGTCGGTGACGACGACGAAGCGGTCGGGTCCGGGCCGGTGCGGCGGTGTCTGGTGGTGGGCGACGATCCGGCGTGGTGCGGCGCACTGTCCGCCGCGCTCGGAGGGCGCGGCATCGAGGTGATCGAGCGTGCAGCGACCTCCGGGTTCGGGGCGGCGGGCGAGGTTCTCACCGGGGCCGGACCGGTGGACGCCGTGGTGGTCGCACCGACCGGGCAGCCGTCGTCGGGTGCGCCGGGTTGGCGCGGAGTGCTCGCCGACCACGCCGGGCTCGCCGACGCGATCCGACGCGACGCCGCGTGGTTCCGGGCGGTGGCCGACGACGCCGCCCGGACGGCGCGACCGGTTCGGGTCGTGGTCCTCGTCGACGCCGACGGACCGGGTGGGTCCAGCCGGGCGATGTCCGCCGCGCAGCTCTCCCGGGCCGCCCACGCCGCGACCGACCTCCGGGTCGACGCGTGCGTGATCGCGGTCGAGGGAGCCGGACCCGCGGTGGCCGCCGACCTGGCGTCGGCGTTGATCGGGACCGTCGACCTGGCCCCGTTGTCGGGGGCGGAGCTGTTCGTCGGCACCGACCGGGTGGGGCTGCGTAGCCATCCCGAGGTGCTCGCGACGGTGACGACCGCGGGTCGCGCACCGGGTCCGTGGCTCGACGACGTGCTGCGGGAGTTGCTCGACCGGTCGTGACCGGCCGGTGGGGTCAGGCCTCGACGGCCTCGGGCACCTCGACCTCGACCTCGACCTCGACGGTGTCGGCGGCCTCGGCCCTGGCGGCTGCGGCGGCGAGGAGGTCCTTGACCGTGCGGCGCAGGGTGCCGGCGTCGACGGGCTTGACCAGCACGGCGTCGGCGTCGGCCCGCTTGGCCACGAACCGGTCGTGCTCCCGGTCGAGCAGCAGCAGGATCGGCGTCTCGGGCAGGCGCCCGGCGTCGGCCTCGAGGTGCAGGTCGAGGGCCACGGCGATGCCGCCCATGTTGGCGATCTGGAGGTCGAGGATCGCCAGGTCGGGCTCGTGGGTGGCGACGGTGTCGCGCACGTCCTGGCCCCGGCTGAGCTCGATCAGCGTGGTGTCGGAGGTGGACAGGGCGGCCCGGACCTGGTCGCGGACCCACTGTCCGTCGGCGGCGACGACGATGGTGGCCATGGCGAGACCCTAGTTCGCCGGACCCGTCAGGACCTGCCCGACGGCCCGGAGCGCGTCGAGGTCGTGGACGTCGCGGGCGAGGAGCGGGACCACCACGACCCCGGGGGCCCGGGTGCGCTCGGCGACCCGGTCGAGGGCCTCCCGCTCGCGGGCCGCGACCTCGGCGAGATCGGCCAGGGTCGCGAGCCGGTCGGCGGTGCGCCGGGCGGCCGCGTCGGCGTCGGGTCCGGGCTCGGCCGCCCCGGCGTCGCGCACGGCCGTCGCCAGGCCCCGGAGGCGCTCCACGTCGGCGCCCGGGGCGAAGTCGGGGTGGACCCGGTTGGCCACGAGGGCGTCGACGCGCAGACCGTGGTCGGCGATCCGGTCGGCGAAGAACACCGCTTCGTCGATCGAGTCGCGTCGGGGCGAGGTGACGAGCACGAAGGTGGTGTCGGGGGCGGCGAGCAGGGTGCGCACGGCGTCGGCCCGGTCGCGGAAGCCCTGCTCCATGCCCTCGAACGCCCGGAAGAAGGCGATGATGTCGTCGATGACGGCGGTGCCGATCACGCGGCCGACCTGCCGGACGAACAGCTGCAGTGCGCCGCTCGCGACGCGGAATCCGCGCCGGGCCGGGAGCATCATCACCCGGAACACCCGGTTGTCGAGCAACCGGATCAACCGGGCGGGCGCGTCGAGGAAGTCGAGCGCGTGGCGCGACGGCGGCGTGTCGACGACGATCAGGTCGAACGCGCCCGACTCGTGGAGCTCGTGCAGGCGCTCCATGGCCATGTACTCCTGCGTGCCCGACAGTGCGCCGGCGATCGAGCGGTAGAAGCGGTTCTCGAGGATGCGGTCGCGCTGCTCGGCGTCGGCGGAGTAGCGCTCGACCAGGCCGTCGAACGTCGCGGCCGGATCGAGCATCAGGGCGGTCAGCCGACCGCCGGGCGCGGCGTCGCCGTCGGGATCCCAGCGGTCGCGCGGCACCTCGGCGTCCGCGCTGCCGCCGAGACCGAGCGTGTCGGCGAGCCGCCGGGCGGGGTCGATGGTGATGACGGCCACCCGCCGTCCGGCCCGGGCGCCCTCGAGCGCGAGGGCGGCGGCGCTGGTGGTCTTGCCCACGCCGCCGGTGCCGCAGCACACCACGACGTGGGCGTCGGTGACGAGGGCCCGGAGGGTGCTCACGACGCGTCCCCCGGGACCGCGGGCGCGCGCAGGCCGGCGACCTGGGCGGTGAAGGCGGCCGCCAGGTCGGACACCGCCGCCGGCCCGATCTCGCCGGTCTCGTACGGGAGGTGGATGCGGGGGAGCGGGAGCCGGCGACCGAGCCGCTCGATCTGCTCCCGCTCGATCGCGCGCCGGGTGCCGACGAAGTCGTCGACGGCGGCCAGGGCCGTCAGGTCGACATCCGTGAGCGGGACCCCGGCCCGGGCGGCGTCGGCGGCGACGGCCGCACCACCGCCACCGGCGGACCAGCGGTCGGGGAGGCACTGATTGACCACCACCGGGCCGAGCGCCACCCCCACCCGGTCCTCGAGGGCGTAGGCCGTCTCGACCACCTCGTTGACCGGGGTCTCCTCGGGGAGGGTGACGAGCATGACCTGGCAGCGGGCCGGATCGGCCAGCAGGGAGGCCACCTCGTCGGCCTGGGAGCGGATCACCCCGACCCCGACGGCGTCCTGGAGGCCCTTCGGGGCCAGCAGGAACGAGATGGCGTGGCCCGCGGCGGGGGCGTCGACCACGATGAGGTCGGCCACCCCGGACTGCTCGAGCTGCTTGATCTTGGCCAGGAGCAGGATGTCGCGCATCCCGGGCACCGCCGTGGCCACCACGTCGAGGGTCCCGGTGCGGGCCAGGCGGTGCGAGATCCGCTGCAGACCACGGCCGTCGAGCCATTCCACGAGGGCCGTGTCGGCGTCGAGTGCCCGCACGGCGAGTCCAGGCTCCACAATGGTGTCCTCGTAGCCCAGATCGGGCACCCCGAAGCACGCGGTGAGGCCCGACTTGCCTTCGACCTCCACGACCAGCACCGACAGACCTGCCCGGGCGGCCGCCGTCGCCAGGGTCGCCGCGACCGTGGTCTTGCCGACCCCGCCCTTGCCCGCGACGACCACGACGCGGGAGGCGGCGCAGAACTGCGCGAGGTCCATGCGTCCGATGGTAGGGGCGCCCCGGCGGGTCGCCGCCCCGGGCGGGGGAGTGGTCCGGTGAGGCGCGGTCCGCGCCTCGTCCGTGGCCTCCTGGCCCTGGCCCTGGTCGCCGCCGGGACGATCGGTGTGCTCACCGCCGGGTCGGCCGGAGCCGCGGGCCGCAACGGCATCGTCGTGGTGCAGGTCGAGGGACTGCTCGACCCGCCCACCGCGACATTGGTGCGCGACGCCGTGCACGCCGCCGAGGACGCCCACCGCACGATGGTCGTGCTCCAGATCGACTCGCGCGGAGCGGTCGACGTCGACGTCGCCACGCTCGTGCAGACCGTCGTCGGATCGAAGATCCCGGTCGTGGCGTGGGCCGGTCCGTCGGGCGGCACGGTGCAGGGCGCGGCCACCCTGTTGTTCGAGGCGGCCGACCGCGCCTACGTCGCCCAGGGCGCGTCGGTCGGCCCCGCCGTGCCGGTCCGGCTCGACCGACCCGGCGATCCGCCCACGCGCGTCGTGGAGAACGACCTGTCGGGCCTCGCCGCCGACAACGAGCGCGACCCCGACGCCGCAGCCCGGCTCGCCACCGAGCGCCTGTCGCCGACGGAGGCGGCCGAGAGCGGAGCCGCCGACGGCGTCCGACCCACCCTCGGTGAGGTCGTGGTCAGCATGGACGGCGAGACCGTCCACACCGCGGTCGGCGACGTCACGCTGCGCACCGCGAAGGTCGTCGGCACCGGTGAGGACCGGCGCCGTCAGCCGAACCAGGAGGTGGTGTTCGAGGGCATGGGCCTCGGTCGTCAGCTCCAGCACGGGCTGATCTCGCCGTCGCTCGCCTACTTCCTGCTCGTCGCCGGACTCGCGCTCATCGTGTTCGAGTTCTTCGCGATCAGCATCGGCCTCGTCGGTCTCGTCGGCGCGATCGCCGCGATCGCCGGGTGCTACGGCTTCTCCCACCTGCCCACGCACTGGTGGGCGGTGGCGGTCCTCGTGCTGGCCGTCGTCGCGCTGTCGGTCGACGTGCAGGCGGGAGCGCTCGGCTTCTGGTCGGGCGTGGGCACCGTGGGCCTGATCGTCGGGTCGGTGTTCCTCTACGGCGGCTCGTCGCGCCTCGACGTGCCGTGGTGGACGATCGTGCTCGTCGTCGGCGGCATGCTGCTGTTCTTCGCCTGGGGGTTGACCGCCGCGGTGCGGGCCCGCTTCTCGACCCCCACCGTCGGGCGCGAGGGGATGCTCGGCAAGATGGGGACCGCCGAGGTGGCCATCGCCCCCGACGGCGTGGCGCTCATCGACGGCGCCCGCTGGCAGGCCCGCACCAACCGGGCCACCCCGATCGCCGCCGGCGACCCGGTGCGGGTGATCGAGGTGGTCGGCCTGATCCTCGAGGTCGAGCCCGAGGAGGGCGGCGCCGAGGACCACCGCGAACGCCACGCCGAGCGCAAGCGGCAGCGGGAGGAGGCCCGGCGCCGGGCCGCCGAGGGTGCCGACCCGGCCGACGGCTCCACCACCCCGGACGGCCCCGCCCCGGGCCCCGACGCCGCCTCCCCGGAGGGTGACGACCCGTCGTCTTGACAGGCCCGGCGGGTCCGCGGATACGGTCCGCGGCCGTGTTGCTCGAGTCCCCGCCCTGGCAGGAACGTGCGGCGTGCCGAGGACCGATCGCCAAGGTCTTCTTCCCGCCGGACCACCCTGAGCCGCGCTCGGCGCGTGACGCCCGTGAAGCGCGGGCGAAGGCGATCTGCCGCGCCTGCCCGGTGCGCCAGCCCTGCCTCGACTACGCCCTGTCGATCCGGGAACGCCACGGGGTGTGGGGTGGGACCTCCGAGTCGGAGCGACTCCGCCTGATCGAGCGGTCCGACCGGAGCGGTCCGACCGATCTCACCGACCTGACGCAGCGCCTCAGCGCGCGGTGAGTCCCGACGTCGGGCCCGGGATGCGGTCGTCGCCGCGCCGCCGGGTCACGCCGGTCCGGTCGAGCCAGGCGACGATCGGCAGCACGAACTTCCGCGACGAGCCGAGGGTGTCGCGGACGTCGGCGACGGTCACCGAATCGCGCTCGGCGAGCAGCGCGACCACCTGACGCTTCGCGTCGGCGAGCGCTTCGGCCGCGAACACGGTGCCATCGACGTCGACGAGCGCACCACTGCGCACCAGCGCGCGGACGAGCGCGATCGGCGCGTCGACCTCCGACGGCGCCGGCGGCGCGAACGGGCTGGCGGCGAAGCGCGCGACGACGGCGAGTGCCTCGGGGGAGTCGGCGACGGAGCCGACGTGCGCAGCGTCGCGGACGGTGCCGCGCTCGACCACCAGGTCGGGGGTGTCGACGAGCGCGGCCCGCAGGCGGTCGGGGTCGATGCGCAGCGCAGCCGCGACCCCGCCGAGGTCGAGCCCGGGCTCGGTCGGCCGGTCGCGGTGGTGGTCGGCCACGCGGCGGCGCACCTCGTCGCGCAGGCGCGTCCGTTCGGTGGGCGCCACGAGCCAGCCGTCGACCCGGTCGGCGTCACCGGCCGCGACGAGATCGGTCACCAGGTCGTGCAGCGCAGTCTCGGTGAGTCCGGTGCGCGCCGGCAGCTCGTCGAGCGCGAGCCACGGGTGGGTGGCGACGAGGCGCGGTCCGAGCGGGAGGGCGAGCCGGGCCGGCGCGTCGGCGAGGCGACCGCGCGGTTCGAGCTCGAGCACCTCGGCACCCGCGACGGTGCGGCCGCGGCCGGGGTCGCGCACCACCAGACGGTCGCCGGGGACGAGGGGGAGCGGGACCGGCAGCCGGAGCCGCGCGAAGCGGCCGTCGGGGTCGAGCCGGCGCAGGGTCGCGGCGTGCTCGCCGGAGCCGACGTAGACCTGCACCCGCGCGCGCCGGGGGAGATCGACGCCCGGGAGGGTGTGCAGGGCGACGTCGACGACCGTCGGGGTGCGCCACTGTCCGGGGCGCACCAGCGCGTCGCCGCGGGCGAGGTCGCGGTGCTCGACGCCGACCAGGTTCACCGCCACCCGGCTGCCCGGCTCGACCCGGGAGCGTGACTGCTTGGCCGACTCGAGGCCGCGTACCCGCGCGGTGAGCCCGCGCCCGGCCACCGCCAGCTCGTCGTCGACGGCGAGCGGTCCACCGGTGAGCGTGCCGGTGACGACGGTGCCCGCCCCCTTGGCGGCGAAGACCCGGTCGATCCACAGCCGGGGCCGGTCGGTGTCGGGCCGGGCCGGGGTGGTGGCCACCACGGCGTCGAGCGCCGCGGCGAGGTCGGCCAGGCCGCGACCGGACCGGGCGTCGCAGACCACCACCGGCGCCGTGGCGAACGCCGTTCCCTCGACGTGCTCCTCGACGTCGAGGCGGGCGAGCTCGAGGGTCTCGTCGTCGACCAGGTCGGCCTTGGTGAGCGCGACCAGGCCGTGGTCCACGCCGAGGAGCTCGAGGATGCGCAGGTGCTCCTCGGTCTGGGGCATCCACCCCTCGGTGGCGGCGACCACCAGCAGCGCCAGGTCGACCGCCCCGACCCCGGCGAGCATGTTCTTGATGAACCGCACGTGGCCGGGCACGTCGACGAAGGCGATCTCCGTGCCCGACGGCAGGGTCACGAACGCGAAGCCGAGGTCGATGGTGAGGCCGCGGGCCTTCTCCTCGGGGAAGCGGTCGGGGTCGGTCCCGGTGAGGGCCAGGACCAGCGACGACTTGCCGTGGTCGACGTGGCCGGCGGTGGCGACGGTGCGCACCGGACGGGCCTACGCCGGTCCGGCCCCGAGCGCGTCGCGCAGCGCCGCGGCGAGCCGGTCGTCGTCGGCGGGGTCGACGGTGCGCAGGTCGCACACGACGGCGCCACGCTCGACCCGGGCCACGACGTCGTGGCGGCGCAAGCGGGCGACCGTGTCGTCGGCGTCGGGCACCGACCACGCCACGCCGACCGACGGGATGGTCAGCCCGGGCACCGATCCGCCGCCGGCGACCGCCTCGGTGTCGACCACCGAGCCTCCGGGGACGGCCGCCGCCAGACGGTCGGCCCGGTTGCGCAGCTCCGCGACCGGCGCGGCGGCCATCCGCCACACCGGGAGGTCGGCGGCGCGGCCCTCGAGGTACTCGAGCGCCACGGCCTGGAGCATCGCCAGCGTCACCTTGTCGGCGCGCACCGCCCGGGCGAGCGGGTGGGCGGCGCAGGCGGCGACGAGGTCGGCCCGGCCCACGATCACCCCGGCCTGCGGACCGCCGAGGAGCTTGTCGCCCGAGAACGTGACGAGCGCCGCGCCGTCGGCGATCACCTGGCGGATGCCCGGCTCGTCGGCCAGCCACGGCGGGGGCGCAGCGAGCCACGGGGTGGTGGCGTCGAGCAGACCGGAGCCGGCGTCGACCATCACCGGCGGGCCGAGCCGGGCCAACTCGGTCACCGGTGTGGCCTCGGTGAAGCCGACCATGCGGTAGTTCGACGCGTGCACCTTGAGCAGCAGCGCGGTCTCGGGCCGGAGCTGGGCCTCGTAGTCGGCGCAGCGGGTGCGGTTGGTGGTGCCGACCTCGATCAGCCGGCAGCCCGACTCCGCCATGATCTCGGGCACCCGGAAGCCACCGCCGATCTCGACCAGCTCGCCGCGCGACACGATCACCTCGCGTCCGCGCGCGACGGCGCCGAGCGCGAGCAGCACGGCGGCGGCGGTGTTGTTGACGACGATGCCGGCTTCGGCGCCGCACGCGGTGGCGAGCAGCGCGCCGGCGTGCGCGTGGCGCGAGCCGCGGGTGCCCTCGTCGAGTCGGTACTCGAGGTTGGCGTACCCGGTGGCCACCGATTCCGCCGCGGCGAACGCCGACTCGGGGATCGGGGCGCGCCCGAGGTTGGTGTGCACGATCACACCGGTGGCGTTGACGACCCGGTGCAGGAGCGCGCGCCGGCGGGTGGCGACCCGGTCACGGGCGTCGGCGACGACCGCGGCGAGCCGGGCGTCGGGGTCGGGGTCGGCGTCGGGGGTGACCGTCGCCCGGGCGTGGTCGACGGCGGCCCGGGCGCACTCCACCAGGAGCGGGTGCGGCAGGCCGTCGAGCGCGTCCACCACCCGGTCGACCCCGGGGAGGGTGCGGCGCGGGTCGGGGGGCGGGGTCGTCATCGTCGTGCAGCGTAGGGCGGGCGCCGGTGCCGGAGCCGGGGCCCGCTCGTAGACTCGGGTGGTGGAGCCCGGTGCCGTGATCCCCGAGGAAGCGGCGACCGTGATGCTGGTGCGCGACGCACCCCGGCTCGAGACCTTCATGATGCGGCGCAACCCACGCTCGGCGTTCGTGCCCGGCGCGCACGTGTTCCCGGGCGGCAAGGTCGATCCGGCCGACGCCGACCCGGCGGTGCGCAGCGGGGCGACCGGGCCCGACGACGCCGTCGCCGACGCCCGGCTCGACCGCGTCGGCGCCCGGCGCTTCTGGGTCGCAGCGGTGCGCGAGGCGTTCGAGGAGGCCGGGGTGCTGCTCGCCCGGCGCGCCGACGGCTCGGTGTTCGTCCCCGACCCCGCCGAGCGGATCGGCCTCGAGCAGGCCCGGCGGCGGGTGCTCTCCGCCGAGCTGCCGCTCGGTGCGGTGCTGGCCGAGCACGACCTCGTGCTCGACCTGGCGGCGTTGGTGCCGCTGGCGCACTGGATCACGCCCGAGGCGTCCGACCGCCGCTACGACACCTGGTTCTTCGTCGCGCACGCGCCGGCCGGGTACGACCTCGTGCACGCCGACGGTGAGATGGTCGACTCCGACTGGTTGGCCCCCGACGAGGTGCTCCGCCGCGCGCAGGCCCGGCGGATCGACCTGATCTACCCGACGGTCCGCACGCTGCTGCTCGCCCGGCGGTTCCCGACCGCCGACGCCTTCGTCGACGCGGTGCACGACCGGTGGACCCGCCCCGACCCGTGGCGGGTGATGAACCCCGACCAGGGGTGGCAGCTCGACCTCGTCGACGACGACGAGCACCGGGCCGACGACCGGGCGTCGGGATTCGTCATGGGCATGGAGCTCCCGCTCGGCGGGATCGTGCCGACGGTGGTGCGCTGACGTGGCCGCCGACTTCACGCCGGGCGTGACGCACGCGCTGTCGCCGCTGGTGCGCCGGATCGTGGCCCCCAACCCGGGGCCGTTCACCGGACCCGGGACCAACACGTACCTCGTCGGGATCGACGAGGTGGCGGTGATCGACCCCGGTCCCGACGACCGCGGGCACATCGACGCCGTGGTGGGCGCCGCGGTGGCCGACCGGGTGCGGTGGGTGCTGCTCACCCACTTCCACCCCGACCACGTGCCGGGGACGACTCGCCTGGTGAAGGCCACCGGTGCCGAGGTGCTGGCGTTCCGGCGCCCGCCGCGCGACGTGGCGGTGACCGTCGACCGGTTCCTCGCCGACGGCGACACCGTCGAGGGCACCGAGTTCGGCCTCGACGTGCTCCACACGCCGGGTCACGCCCCCGAGCACCTGTGCTTCCGGCTCGAGGAGGAACGCGCGCTGTTCACCGGCGACACCGTGCTGGGCGGCACCTGGTCGGTGATCAGCCCGAAGGCGGGCGGCGACATGGACGACTACCTGGCGTCGCTCGGGCGCCTCGAGCGGATGCGTCTGCGGCGGCTCTACCCGGCCCACGGCGACGCCATCGACGACCCGAAGGCCCGCATCCGCGAGTACCTCGACCACCGTGCGTCACGCGAGCGGCAGATCCTCCGCCTCCTGAAGGGCGGCCCGCTGCGCATCCGCGAGATCGTGGAGATCGTCTACGCGGGTCAGGACCTGCACCCCCAGCTCGTGGTCGCGGCGGGCAACCAGGTGCACGCGCACCTGCTGCGGGCCAAGCGGGCGGGCAAGGTCACCGGGCGCTCGGCGACGACGGCCTGGTCGCTCGCCTGACGGCGGCGTCGACGGCGGCGCCGCTGGGCCCGGCGCTCAGCCCAGTGCGGCTTCGGCCGCGGCCAGGATGCGGGCCGTGCATCCGCCCAGCTCGAGCGGGGGCAGCAGGTCGGTGACGACCCGGTCGGCGAGGTCGCGGAACGCGGTCGCCGCCGCGCCGGTGGGGTCGGCCAGGACGGCCGGCCGGCCGTCGTCACCACCGACCGACACCGCCGACTCGATCGGGATGCGGGCCACGAGCGGGACGTCGATCTCCTCGGCCAGGGCCGCACCGCCTCCCTCGCCGAAGATCGCGAAGCGCTCACCCGACGGCGTGACGAACTCCGACATGTTCTCGACCACGCCGATGACCTTCATGAACGACCGGCGGGCCATGTCGGCGACGCGGGTCGCGACCTTCTGGGCGTTGCGGGCCGGGGTGGTCACCACGAGCATCTCGGCCTGGGGCAGCAGCCGCGCGAGGCCCATCTGCACGTCGCCGGTGCCGGGCGGCATGTCGACGAGCAGGTAGTCGAGGTCGCCCCAGCGCACGTCGGTGAGGAACTGCTCGACCGCCTTGGTGAGGATGAGACCGCGCCACATGAGCGCCGTCGACTCGTCGTCGACGAGGAAGCCCATCGACACGACCTTCACGGTGCCGGCGGGTGCGCCGTCGGTGCCGGCCACGGCGACCTCGTTGGGGTGGATCTTGCCGTCGGCACCGCCGAGCCGGCCGTCGACGCCGAGCAGGCGCGGCACCGAGAACCCCCAGATGTCGGCGTCGAGCACGCCGACGCTCAGGCCGCGGGCGGCCAGTGCCGCCGCCAGGTTGACGGTCACCGACGACTTGCCGACGCCGCCCTTGCCGCTGGCGACGGCGATCACCCGGGTGGTGGCCGACACCTCGGTGGGGGCGGCGTGCTCGCGGGCCTGGAAGCGGGCCCGGTCCATGGCCCGGGCCTTCTGCTCGGCGGTCATCTCGCCGTAGCCGACGCTGACGGCGGTCACGCCCGGGAGCCCGCTGACCTTGTGCTTGACCTCGGTGGAGATCTGGTGGCGCAGGGGGCAGCCGGCGGTCGTGAGCGCCACCTGAACGGCCACGACCCCGTCGGGCTCGATCCGGATCTCGTCGACCATCCCGAGCTCGACGATGCTCACGTGCAGCTCGGGGTCCATGACCCCGGCCAGCATCGACCGCACGGCGTCGGGGGTCGGGAGCGGGGTGGGCGGGGGCGAGTCGGACATCGGGGCCTGCAACCGGTCGGGGGCTCCCCATGATGCCCGGGCGGCCGCGGTTTCCACACCCCTCCGGATTGGGTACCCTGGGAGGGCTCCACCGTCGATCGATCCAGGAGAGTCCCATGTCGATGTTCGCCGTGACCGACGCCAGCCAGGTGTTCAACCTCACCGACGCCGCCGTCGACAAGGTGGCCGAGCTGATGGCCGCCGAGGAGACCACCGACACCCTCGTGCTGCGGGTGGCCGTCCGCCCCGGTGGGTGCTCGGGCTACTCCTACGAGATGTTCTTCGACTCCGACATCAGCGCCGACGACTCCCGGGTCGACTACGGCAAGATCGGCGTCGTCGTCGACTCCGCGAGCCGCGACCTGCTCAAGGGCGCCACGCTCGACTACAAGGACGGCCTCCAGGGCGCCGGGTTCCACATCGACAACCCCAACGCCTCCCGCTCCTGCGGCTGCGGCCAGTCCTTCTCGTAGCAC
>JAFMJM010000288.1 GCA_017853455.1 Acidimicrobiia bacterium
CCGTGGACCCCGACCGCCTCGCCGACCTCGCCGACCGCCTCGCCATCCTCGACCTCGAGGGGGCCTACGGCCGCACGTTCGACAGCCACGACGGTGACGCCTGGGCCGACCTGTTCACCCCCGACGGCGTCTACCAGGCCCGCGGACTCGCCCCCGGCGACCCCGGCCACCACGCCGGCCGCGCCGCGCTCGCCGACTTCTGCACCAACGCGCCCTTCGATGGCCTCCACCTCATGCACGTCCCGGAGATCACCGTCGACGGTGACCAGGCGACCGCCCGGGTTCACCTCGAGTTCGTCGGCACCTTCCACCGCGAGGGCGACCCGACCCTGTCGATGGCCGGGTTCTACGACGTGCGCTACCTCCGGGTCGACGGCCGGTGGCGGATCCGCCACCGCATCACGACCACGCTGCGCACCGACGGTGGGCCGGTCGCGCCCTACCCGCGGGGGACGGCGTTCGACGACGGTCCGGCCAGCACCTCGTAGTCGACGGCCATCCGGTCGGGGTCGTACCCACGGCGGGGCGGGCGACGCCACGCCATCCGGGCGATCCACCCGATCCCCGCCAGGTCGACCACGAACCGGTCCAGCGACGCCGCCCGACCGCCACCACCGCCCACGACCATCCGCGCGACCGCCCCGACCGCGTCGCGCGACCGGGAGCGGAACGTGAACGTGCTCGCCGGGGCGCCGGGGATGCCCCGCACCCGACGGGCGATGATCGCGAAGCCCCGCTGCTGCTCCCGGACCCGTCGACGCCTTCCCGGACCCACCGGTGGCAGGTGGTACTCGACCACGGCGGCGGGGACGGTGACGACCGTCGCCCCGTGCCCGAGGCACGCCTGCAGGACGAACTCGGTCTCGGTCCCACCCCGGGTCACTTCCTCGTCGAACCCGCCGACGGCGCGCCACAGGACGCGCGGGATCAGCATCGCCGACCCGAGGGCCATCGGCAGAGGGATCCCGTAGAACGGCGCGACCCGGCGGGCCGACGTCGACCCCGGCCACGCGAACTCCCCGGTCACGATCGTGTGCGCTGCCGCGGCGCCGACGAGTGCGGCCAGCCACCCGGGTCGTACGACGTCGTCGCCGTCGGCGAACGCGATCAGGTCGGCACCGCTGCGGTGCACCCCGGCGTTGCGCGATGCGTTGACCCCCAGCCGCCGACGGCACCGCAGCACGGTGCACCGCACGTCCGGACGGGCCGACGCCCATCGTGCAGCCACCGCCCCGGTGCCGTCGGGCGAGGCGTCGTCGACCACCACGATCTCGCCCGCGAGCGCCACCACCTGGGGTACCAGGGCGTCGAGCTGCCGCTCGATCACGTCGGAGACCCGGTACGCCGGCACCACCACGCTCACGGGCAGGTCGGATGCGTCAGCGGTGGCCATGGAGCACAACGTAACCCACGTCCACCGAGGCCGGGTCGGCCCGACGCGGCACCGGGCACGCGACGGCGAACCGCACGATCCACCAGGCCGCCGCCGCCTCCACCCGGACGCGGTCGAGCTCCTCGGCCCGGCCCCGCTCGCTCCCGACGACCGCCCGGACCGCCGACCCGAGCACGGTGCGCACCCGCGACCACAGCCGGAAACCCGGCTCGGGAGCACCGGGGATGCGCCGGACCCGACGGGCGATGATCGCGGATCCGCGCTGGAACGCGACCTGACGCCGACGCCGACCGACCCGGGTCGTGGGGATGCGGTAGTCGATCACGGCGTCGGGCGCCTCTCGGAACCTCGCACCGTGGAGCAACTGGGCGGTGAGGAAGAACTCGATCTCGTCACCGCCGTAGCGGAAGCTCCGATCGAAGCCACCCACCGCGTCGAAGACGTCACGGCCGAAGCCCATCGAGCTGCCGAGGGCGACACCCTGGGGCAGGCGGTAGAAGGGCAGCAGCCCCCGGGGTTCGGGCCGCCCCGGCGTGACGAAACGGCCTCCCACAAGCGTGTTCGGTCCCTGAGCCGCGACCAGCGCAGCCAGCCAGCCGTCCCGGACCACGTCGTCACCGTCGGTGAAGGCCAGGAAGTCACCCGCGGCGAGCCGGGCTCCGGCGTTGCGGGAGGCGTTCGAGAATCCGCGTCGCCGGGCCCGGACCACGGTGCACCGCACCTCCGGCCGACCGGCCGCCCAGCCTGCGGCCACGGCGCCCGTGCCGTCGGACGACGCGTCGTCGACCACCACGATCTCACCGTCGAGCGCCACCACCTGGGGCGCCAGGGCGTCGAGCTGCCGCTCGATCAGGTCGGCCATCTCGTAGGCCGGCACGACCACGCTCACCCGAACCGGCGCCCCCACGCCCCGAGTATCGCAAATCGCCGCCTGCCCACCCGCACTCCCCGGCCGGGACGGCTCCCCCGGTAGCGTGCGGCCGTGACCGCCCGCTGGATCGCCGACGACGCCGCCCTCGCCGAACTCGTCGGCGTCCTCTCCGACCAGCCCGAGTACGCCCTCGACACCGAGTTCATGGCCGAGCGGACCTACTGGCCCCGCCTCTGCCTGATCCAGATCGCCTGGCGCGGCGGTACGGCTCTCGTCGACCCGCTGGCCTGTGACGTCCGGGCGCTCGCACCGGTGCTCGAGTCGGACGCCCTCATGGTGACCCACGCCGGCGGCTCCGACCTCCCGATCATCGAGCGGGCGGTGGGGACCCGCCCCACCCGTCTCTTCGACGTGCAGGTCGCCGCCGGCTTCGTCGGGCTCGGGCAGCCGTCGCTCGCCCACCTCGTGCAGCACCTGCTCGACGCCCGCCTCGACAAGGGGGACCGGCTCACCGACTGGTCGAAGCGCCCCCTCGCGGACACGGCGCTCCGCTACGCCGCCGACGACGTCGACCACCTCCTCGACCTCGCCGACGCCCTGTACGCGCGCCTCGACGAGCGCGGTCGCCGCGACTGGGCCGTCGCCGAGTGCGAGGAACTGCGCACCCTCACCCGGGGCGACGACCCCGACACCGCCTGGTGGAAGGTCAAGGGCGCCCGCTCCCT
Organism: Acidimicrobiia bacterium; assembly: GCA_017853455.1. Taxonomy (GTDB): domain Bacteria; phylum Actinomycetota; class Acidimicrobiia; order IMCC26256; family PALSA-555; genus CAIUKV01. The sequence goes on from JAFMJM010000288.1 coordinate 2,990, forward strand.
CAAGGACGAGTACGCCGGGATCGCGCAGTCGGTCGCCGCCTGGCGCGAGCACCGTGCCCGCCGGATCGACATCCCCGCCCGCTTCGTGCTCTCCGACCTCGCGCTGGCGGCCGTGGTCTCGAAGCCGCCGCGCACGGCGGAGCAGGTCCTGGCCCTCCGGGGCGGCAACGGCCTCAAGTCCGATGCGGTCGCCGAGCTCCTCGCTGCGATCGAGGCCGGGCGCGCCCTGTCGCCCGACGCGATCCGTCGGCCACCGCGCAACGACGAGCGCGCCGACCGCGAGAGCGCGGTGGCCATCCTCGCCGCGTGGGCCGCCACCGTCGCCGCATCGGAGCAGCTCGACCCGAAGCTGCTCGCCACCCGCGACG
>JAFMJM010000289.1 GCA_017853455.1 Acidimicrobiia bacterium
AGAGGTCGTTGCGGAACGACTCCACCACGTGGTCGGTGGCGACGCCCACGTGCGTGGCGCCGTCGGCCAGGAGGTCGACGACGCTGGTCACCACTCCGCGCGCCGCTCCGACCTCGACGCCGTCGGGGTCGAGGTGTCCGGGACGGGGGGCGTAGTAGTGCCGGAACAGCTCGTAGGTGCCGTCGACCATGTGGACTTGCATGCGCTCAGCCTGCCAGGAACCGACCCGGGGGCCTGGGTATCCTCCCCGTCGACCCCGCCGCGCACCCAGAGGTTCCCGATGCACCGTCGTTCTCCTGCATCCTGCCGTACTCGCGCCCTGGTGGCCACGTTGGCGCTCGCCGTGCTGGCGTCGGCGCTCGCCGGCTGCGGTGGCTCCGGTGACGCGAACCGCTCGGGGTCGGCGAAGCCGGCCGATCGTCGAGCGGCGATCGGCCTCATGGACGTCGCCATGCTGTTCCACAACTACTACGAACAGGACTTGTGGATCGACTGGAAGGGGTACGGGTCCGGGAGCAGCAGCACGAGCTGGAACACTCCGGTCGCGGAGATGTGGCACCGCAACTACCAGCAGAAGTACATCTACCACTTCCCGTTCCGGATCATCCTCGAGAACAATGGTGGCGTGAAGAAGTACGTGGAGGTCGACGCGGACAACCCGTATCTCGGGCGCCCCGACGTCACGGTCGACGGCGTGCGATTCGACTTCGGCTTCACGAAAGCCGACAGCGCGCACACGTGGACCGGCGACGGCTGGAAGTTCGAGGTCACGCGCCTGGCGGACAACCCAGAGACGGGCAACAAGAAGTTCGAGGCGAAGTTCTCCCGCACCTGACGGTCGGTCCGGCCCGGTGATCCTCGCCGACGGTAGATTCCCGGCGTGGTCGGGGACTGGCTCACCGGTGTGCGTGAGCGCTGTGACATGCAGGTGGTGCCGGGTCGGCTGGCCGATTCGGCCCATTGGAGCGTCGCCGACGGCCGCATCCGGCACCGCTCCGGGGGCTTCTTCTCGGTGGTCGGCGTCCGGGTGGAACCCGATCCCGACCGTGCCCGGTCGGGTGTCGTGTCGCTCATCATCGACCAGCCCGAGGTCGGGTTGCTGGGCTTCGTCGCCCACCACGGCGGCGACCAGGTCGAGATCCTGGTCCAGGCCAAGCCGGAGCCCGGCAACGTGGGTCTCGCCCAGGCCGCGCCCACGGTGCAGGCGACCCGGAGCAACTACCTCCGCTTGCACGGTGGTCGACCGACGGCGCTGCTCGACGCCTTCGCCGAGCCGAGCGGCGAGACGGTGCGGGTGGCGCAGTCCGAGCAGGGCAGCCGCTTCCTCGGCAAGTACAACGACAACGCCGTCGTCTTCCTCGACGATCGCGTCGACGAGCCCGGCGAGGAGTTCGGGTGGTTCCCCGTCGACGCCGTGCTCGACGCGCTCGTCCGGGACTTCGCCGTCAACACCGACGCCCGCTCGGTCCTGGTCACGGCCGGGCCGTCGATGCTGGTGCGGCACCGGCCCCCGTTCGTGCGCGCCGACACCGGCCGCTTCGGGGAGCTGCTCGCCGCGTCGTACCGGGCCGGCCGGGAACGGCCGCGATCCGTCGTCGACGCCGAACGTCGCCTCGCCGATGCCCGGCACCGCTTCTCCTTCGGGGCCGAGCCCGTCGCGGTCGACGCCCTCGAGCCGTGGATCCTCGACGACCGGGGGCTCGCCGAGCCGACCGGCGAGCTGGCCATCGTCCACGTCGCGGTGACGACGACCCAGCGGGAGGTCCCGGCCTGGGACCAGCCGTTGGTGACGACCCCGGCGGAGGGCGACAGCGTCCTCCTCGCGCAGTGGCAGGGTGATCAATTGCGATTCCTGTTCGCCCTGACCCCCGAGGTCGGGCTCCGGGAGTGTGTCCAGGTCCACCCCACGGTGCAGCGCACGCCCGGACCCGCACTGGAGTACGCCGAGCTCGTGCGTCGCGACGCCGAGTTGGCCGCCCTCGGGGCCGAGGCGGAACCGGTGGTGAGCGTGCGCCAGTCCGACGAGGGTGGTCGCTTCCTCGACTGTGTCGGCCGCTACACGGTGTCGCTGCTCCCCGAGGACGTCGGCGTCCCCGACCTCGACGCCACGATCTGGCTGACCCTCGACCAGATCGAGGACCTCGCCCGCCGCAAGGGGTTCTTCACGAACGAAGCCCGGTCGGCCCTGTCCCTCGTCCTGGGCCTTGCCTGATCCCGCGCCGTTCGGCGGTGTCTCGTTCGTGGTCGCGACCTACGGACGCCCGGAGGTGCTCGCCGCCACGCTGCGCGCCCTGACGCTCCAGCACCGACCGGAGTGGGAGGCGATCGTGGTGGGCGACTGCTGCGACGAGCGGACCGAGGCGGTCGTGCGGGCCCTCGATGATCCGCGGGTCCGCTACTACAACCTGCCGCGTCGCTTCGGGGAGCAGGGAGGCCCGAACTCCGTGGGGCTGTCCGTGGCTCGGGGTGACCTGATCACGTTCCTCAACCACGACGACCTGCTCCTCCCCGACCACCTCGACGTGGTCCTCGCCGAGTTCGCCGACGGCACGATCGACGTCCTCGTCACCCGCGCGGTGAAGGTGCGCTGGTTCGAAGCGCCGGGCGATGGTCCGCCGAAGATCATCTGTGGTGCGCACGTCCCCGCCACGACCCGGATCTCCGACGTGATCGGCCAGCGGATGCACGACCTGGAGCCGTCGAGCGCGTGGACGGTCTCCCGGCCGGCCGCCGAGCGCGTCGGTCCCTGGCGCAGCTCGCAGACGTTGCGGCGGCTGCCGCTCCAGGACTGGCTGCTCCGCCTCTCGGTGGTGACCCGTCGGTGGCGCTTCACCGACCGGATGACGGGCGTGTCGCTGCTCGGTCGGTACCGGAGCGAGGCGCCCGAAGCGCTGGCCCTGGTGGACATGATCTCGAGCCGTTCGCCCGACGAGATCCGGTCCGTGTTCGTCCCGAACGACGATCCCGACGAGGATGGGCCGGTGCCGTCGTCGTGGACCCTGCGGGCGTTGCACCGGCTCGACGCCGCGGTGGCTCCGCTCGGCCTCGTGCTCCACCGGTTCACCGGCGTCGACTACGGGCCCCTCCCCGATCGGCTCCGCCGTCGGGATCGCGGCCGCACGGCACGCGAACTGCTCGCGTCCCGCACCGGCGAGGCGATGCCCGACCACTCGGTGCTGCCGGAGTACCTGGCCGATCCCGAGGTGCTGCGGGTCTGCTGAGACGTCAGGTGACGTCGACGATCGCCGGGAACGGCGGGTCCGGGTCGGGGATGTTGAACCGGCGGCGGATCTCGGCGATCGGCAGGTGGGCCATGGCCAGGTGGTCGACGGCGGTCAGGTCGACGTAGCACTGCT
>JAFMJM010000290.1 GCA_017853455.1 Acidimicrobiia bacterium
CGTCGGGCGATCCCCGCCCGATCGGCGTCTTCGACTCGGGCCTCGGTGGGCTCACGGTGCTGCGGTCGCTCATCGACCTGCTGCCCGGCGAGTCGATGGTCTACTTCGGCGACACCGGCCGGTTCCCCTACGGGCCCAAGCCCCACGCCGAGGTGCTCGCCTACGCCCACCAGATCGCCGACGTGCTGATGGCCCGTGACGTCAAGGCGTTGGTCGTCGCCTGCAACAGCGCGACGTCGGTGGCGCTCGAAGAGTTGACCGACCGCCTCGACGTCCCGGTGGTGGGCGTCATCGAGCCGGGTCTGCAGGCGGCGTTGCGGGCGACCCGCTCGGGCCGGGTCGGGGTGATCGGCACCGTCGGGACGGTCGCCAGCGGCGCCTACCAGCGGGCTGCCCGCGGCCTGCCCGTCGACCTCGTGTGTGCCGCCTGCCCCGGCTTCGTCGAGTTCGTCGAGGCGGGCGACGTCCATTCCGACCAGGTGCACGTGCTGGCCGAACGGCTGTTGGCTCCGGTCCGTGACGCCGGGGTCGACACCCTGGTGCTCGGCTGCACCCACTACCCGCTCCTGGCCCGCACGATCGCCGACGTCATGGGCCGCGACGTGGTGTTGGTGTCGTCGGCCGACGAGACGGCGTTCCGGGTGCGCGACCTGATCGGCGCCCTCGACCTGGCGGCACCGCCCGCCGGCCCGGCGGTCCACTCGTTCGTGACCAGTGGCGACGTCGCGATGTTCGCGGACCTCGGCGTACGCTTCCTCGGTCCCGAGGTCTCGTCGGTCGAGGCCTGGTCCTGGGACTGACCCGATGGTCGCCGGCCCGCGCCGGTGACGGAGGAGCACGCAGACGATGGGCATCCGACGCGACGGGCGCGAACCCGGCGACCTGCGGCAGCTGGCGTTCACCCGGGACTACACCGAGTTCGCCGCCGGCTCGGTGCTCGTGGAGTTCGGTCGCACGCGCGTGCTGTGCACCGCCTCCGCCGAGACGCGGGTGCCGGGGTGGATGCGCGGCACCGGGCGCGGCTGGGTGACCGCCGAGTACTCGATGCTGCCGGGCTCGTCGCCCGAGCGGGTCGACCGCGAGGCGGCCAAGGGCAAGCAGTCGGGCCGCACCCAGGAGATCCAGCGGCTCATCGGCCGTTCGCTGCGGGCGGTGACCGCCCTCGACACGATGGGCGAGGTGCAGATCACCGTCGACTGCGACGTGCTCCAGGCCGACGGCGGCACCCGGACCGCCTCGATCTGCGGTGGCTACGTGGCCCTCCACGACGCGTGCAGCCGTCTGGTGGCCGAGGGCGTCATCGCCGCGCACCCGCTCACCGACCAGTGCGGGGCGATCTCGGTGGGGGTGGTCGAGGCGCTGCCGTACCTCGACCTCGACTACTCCGAGGACTCCCGGGCCGAGGTCGACATGAACGTGGTCATGACCGGCGCCGGCCGGTTCGTCGAGGTGCAGGGCACCGCCGAGGGCCTGCCGTTCTCGCGGGCCGAGCTCGACGAGCTGCTCGCCCTGGCCGAGTACGGCATCCGTGAGGTGTTCGACCTCCAGCGCGAGGTGCTGGCGGTCCCGCCGGCGCCCCGGCGGCCCTGACGCCACCGGACCGGTCCGCGTGCAGTACGTCCTGGCCACCGCCAACCCCGACAAGGCGACCGAGATCGCCCGGATCCTGGCCGACGCCGACCTCGACGTCGACCTGGTTCCCCGCCCGGCGTCGGTCCCCGACGTCGACGAGACCGGCGCCACCCTCGAGGACAACGCCCGGCTGAAGGCGCAGGCCCTGGTCGCCGCGACCGGTCTGCCCGCCATCGCCGACGACACCGGGCTCGAGATCGACGCGCTCGGCGGTGCACCGGGGGTCTTCTCGGCCCGTTTCGCCGGGCCCGACGCCACCTACGCCGACAACTGCGCCCTGGCGCTCGAGCGGCTGACGGGCGTCGACCCCGAGCGGCGGACCGCCCGGTTCACGACGGTGGCGATCGCCTGCTGGCCCGACGGCCGGGAGGTGGTCGCCCGGGGTGCGGTCGAGGGGGTCATCACCGAGGCGCCCCGGGGTGCGGCGGGATTCGGGTACGACCCGGTGTTCGCCCCGACCGAGGGCGACGGCCGGACCTTCGCCGAGATGACCGCCGCGGAGAAGCACGCGATCTCGCACCGCGGACGTGCGTTCCGTACGCTGGCGGCAGGCCTGGGCGGGTCCGCCGGGGCCGGGCACGGAGGTGCATGAGTGGCCGTCATCGATGTCGCCGGGTTCGTCGCCGACCTCAAGGACCACGCGGTCGAGCACGGGTTCCACGTCCACGACGAGCGGCACTTCGTCGAGACGTACTCCCTGCGCCAGACCTGGGAGGTCGACGCCCACCCCGAGGAGGGGTGCGAGGGTCCGGTCGACCTCTACCTGTCGTTGGAGGTCGACCCCCGGGTGCTCCTCGGCTTCGAGGACGCCGTGATCGCCCACGGCGACGACGACGACCCGCCCGACGAGTACTTCTTCCCGTTGATCTTCACCTGGGGCCTTCCGCCGCTCAGCCGTCCGCCCGACCTGCTGGTGCTGGCCACCGAGATCGCCGCCGTGGGTGGGCCCGACCTCCCGCTCGAGGTGTCGGCGATCGACTCCATCCCCGAGGCGACCGAGGCCCCCGAGCGGGCACTCCGGGTGATCGCCCGTCAGCAGGTGTCGCTGCTGCGCATGCGCGACGGCGACGCGGTGTCGTGCGAATTGCTCGACCGCTGCCTGGCGGTGAGCCGGTCGTTGCTGGCCCGCGCCGACGACTGGCTCGACTGACCGACCCGTTCGGCGGGAGCGGCCTGCGCCCCCGGCGTCGGTGGGCTCAGGCGTCGTCGCCGAACGCCACGGCGCGCGACCGACCGGACTCCTTGGCCCGGTAGAGCGCGGCGTCGGCGTCGCGGATCAGGGCGTCGACGGTGACCCGGGGGCCGGCGCCCATGGCGATGCCGACGCTGGCACCGACCTCGATCTCGAGGCCGTCGACGACGAACGGGTCCGACAGGGCCTCGATGAGCCGGCCGGCGAGCTCGCGCATCTCGGTCCGGCCCGCCGGGTGTTCGCAGAGGGCCACGAACTCGTCGCCGCCGAACCGGGCGACGACGTCGGAGCGCCGCAGCGACGAGCGCAGCCGGTCGGCGACCTGGACGAGGAGCCGGTCGCCCACGGTGTGGCCGTACCGGTCGTTGACCGGCTTGAAGTGGTCGAGGTCGACGAACAGCACGGCGACCGCCGTGCCCTGGCGGTCGGCGCGGGCCAGGGCCTGCTCCCCGAACTCCTGGAACAGGGCCCGGTTGGCGAGGCCGGTGAGCGTGTCGTGGGTGGCGAGGTGGGCGAGCTGGTC
>JAFMJM010000035.1 GCA_017853455.1 Acidimicrobiia bacterium
CTGGTCGACGGCGTCCCCACCGGGGTCGAGGCACCCGCCCCGGGTGTGCCGGCGATGATCGAGCACCTGGCGGCCGCCGACGTCGTGCTCGTGCTCGCCGACGACGGCGTGCGGGCGATCCCCGCCGCGTCGGTCACGGGCGAGGAGCTCGACTGGCCGCTCGACCCGCTCACCCCGATCACCCGCGTCACCGCCCTGCCGACGGGCGGGCTGGTGGCCGGTCCCGAGGTCGTCGCCGACTGGCGGCGCCGGGGCGCGGTGCTGACCGCGGCCTTCCTCGCCGGGATGGCCGGGGGCATGGTCACGCTCTCCACCGACTACGCCCTCGCCCGGCGACAGTTCGACCGACCGATCGGGTCGTTCCAGGCGATCAAGCACCTGCTGGCCGACGCGCTCACGCGGGCCGAAGTCGCCCGGACGGCGGTGCACGCCGCCGCCGTCACGCTCGACGACCCCGAGGTCGGCGACGTCGACCGGGCCGTGCACGGCGCCAAGTTGTTGGCGGGGGAGGCGGCGTTGAAGAACGCCAAGACCGCGACCCAGGTGCACGGCGGGATGGGCTTCACGTGGGAGGTCGACGTGCACCTCGCGCTCAAGCGGGCCTGGCTGCTCAACACCGTGTTCGGGTCACCCGACGCCCACGCCGACGCGCTCGCCGCGTCCTACACCTGACCGGCCCACTCGGGCGCCCGCTCCGGCTCGGTCGTTCCCTCCGGCTCGGTGCGTGCGGACCAAGACCGTTGTTTGGGTGATTGTGGGGCCTCTGGCCCCCACAATCACCCAAACAACGGGTTGGGCCGGGCCGGGGACTGGAAGACTGGCCGACGTGGCCGACCGGGGACTGACGCACGTCGCGCTGCCGGTGCGCGACCTCGACGCCTCCATCGACTTCTACCGGCGCTACGCCGGGATGCAGGTCGTCCACCACCGGGTCGACGGCGGCGTCGGGGTGGCGTGGCTCTCCGACCTCACCCGAGGCTTCGTCGTGGTCCTCATCGTCACCGACGTCACCCACGTCCTCGGTGGCTGGTCGCACCTCGGGGTGGCGTGCTCGAGCCGCGCCGAGGTCGACGAGCGGTGCGCCGCCGCCCGGGCGGCGGGGGTGGCGGTCGACGGGCCCCACGACGACGGACCACCGGTGGGCTACTGGGCGATCCTGCCCGACCCCGACGGCCACCACCTAGAGCTCGCCCACGGCCAGGACGTCGGTGGAGCGATCGCGGCCGCCCGGTCCGCGGACCGGGAAGTGGCCCGGGACGGACGGGCCTGACCAGACCCGTCAGGGCTTCGTCGCCACCCAGATCTGCTCCGCCGGCCATCGGCGCGCCCACCGGTGGGGCACGTCGTCGGAGAAGGTCGAGGTCGCGCCGTCGGGTGCGAGGAGCTCGATCAGGTCGTCGACCACGAGACCGTGGGTGCGCAGCGTGCGGATCCAGGCACCGTGCGACCACACGGCGTCGGTGGTGCCGCCCTCGGACGCGAACGCCCACCGGTCGCGCCACCGGTGACGAAGGCGGCGCGTCTGACGGAGCCGTTCGGTGTCCCACGTGAGGTAGGACAGGGGCGTCAGCTGCGAGAACACCAGTCGGCCCCCGGGCCGCAGGACGCGGGCGCACTCGGCGACGGCCCGGTCGGGGTCGCAGAACGACAGCGCACCGTGGTCGCCGAACACCAGGTCGAACGACGCCGCGGCGAACGGCAGCGCGGTGCCGGTCGCGCACGTCAGGGGCAGGCGCACGCCAGCGGCGGTGACGCGGGCGGCGGCGTGGCGGAGCTGACCGACCGACAGGTCGAGACCCACGACCCGCGCTCCCCGGTGGGCGAGCGCCGTGCCGAACTGCGCGCCGCCGCACCCGAGCTCGAGCACGTCACGGTCGTCGACGACGCCGAGCAGCCCGAGGTCGGCCTCGGGGATGCGCCACACGCCCCAGGCGGCGGGCGCAGCGGCGAGCGCGTCACCGTGGAACGCCTGGTAGTCGTCGGCGTCGGCGTCCCAGAAGGTGCGGTTGGCCCGCTCGGCGGCCCCGTCGACCGGCGACGACACGCCGTCCGGCCGCACCGCGACCTCCGGGTCGTCGGCGCTCACGGTTCGCGTTGCGCCAGGGCCCGCTCCTCGGCCCGGCGGGTGAACGGCGCCGCTGCGGCACCGACCACGACGGCGGCGACGGCGACGCCCACGATCGGCAGCCCGATCAACAGCGCGAGGAACAGGACGGCCACGAAGGCGACCGCGGCGTCGATGGCCCAGTGCACGACGAACGGCCGGGGCGGTCGACGCCGCAGCGGCGGCGGCACGGTCGGCTCCGGCAATGGTCGGGTCCCGCCGTCGGGTGCGGGATCGGGATCGGGCGCCACGGGGTCGGTCTACCACCCGGGAGGCCGGGGGAGCCGTGGCTAGATTCGCCGCCGTGGCCCCCGGAGCACCGCACGCGCTCGACGGCCGCTCCCTGGGGCGGCGCGGCACCGAGACCCGCCGACGTCTGCTCGACGCCACGGCCGACCTCCTGGCCACGCACGGCATCCGCGACCTGCGCGTCGTCGACGTGGCGCGGGCGGTGGGCACGTCTCCGGCGACCTTCTACCAGTACTTCCGCGACGTCGAGGACGCCGTCCTGGCGCTCTCCGAGGAGGTGGGTGAGGGCCTGGTCCCCCTCGGCGAGCTGCTGGTCGAGCCGTGGGACGGTGACGCCGGCCGGGCGGCCGCCCGCTCGCTGGTCGAGCGGTTCTTCGCCTATTGGGACGACCACCGGGCCGTCCTCGGGACCCGCAACCTGGCGGCCCAGGAGGGTGACCGCCGCTTCCGTGACGTGCGCATCGAGGCGATGCGACCCCTCCGTGAGGGCTTGACCGCCCGGGTCGCCGCCGCGCAGGCCGCTGGTCGGGTGGCGGTCGAGGTGTCACCGCCCGCGGCGGCCGCTGCGCTGACTGCGATGCTCGAGCGCATGGCCGCCTTCCACGCCGACCTCGGCGAGATCGGGGTGTCCGACGCCGACGTCGTCACCACCACCGCCCACATCGTCTTCGGGGTGGTCACGGGCGAGCGCTGATCCTGCCGTCAGACCTGGGTGGATCCGGGTGGTTCGGGGTGGACCCGGGTCAGGCGGGCACCACGGTCAGCTCGAGGTCGCGGTCGAACACCCGCTCGAAGAGCTCCCGCTTGCGCCGGGCGCCCCACTGCTCGAGCTCGGCGTCGCCGGTGGCGCGGGCCCGCACGAGCACCAGCGACGGCCCGACCGTGACGTCGAGCCCGGTCACGACGCCGGTGCGGCCGCGGTCGAGCCCGTCGGCGATGCGCAGGAACGCGAGCAACCGCCGGACCTGGTCGGTGTCGACCAGCGGGTACGACGACGCGTCGGGGTTGCCCCGGCGGTGCCAGCGCACCAGTGCGGCGAGCGTCTGGACCTCGGCCGGGTCGAACCCGCGGAGCTGTCCGTGCTCGACGAGGTAGGCGCCGTGGCGGTGGTGTCCGTGCGACGACACGTGCTCGCCGATGTCGTGCAGCAGGGATGCCTCCTCGAGGATCTCCCGGTCGAGGGGGTCGAGCCCGTGGAGCTCGGCCGTCTGGTCGAACAGCGCGCAGGCCAGGTCGGCGACCCGGCGGGCGTGCGCCTCGTGCCAGGTGCAGCGGGTGGCGAGGGCGACGACCGACGCCCGGCGGATCGCGCGCGGGTCGGCGTCCCAGTCGGCGGGGTCGTGCCGGTCGATGGCCTCGAGCAGGATGCCCTCGCGCAGGGCCCATTCGGAGATGGTCATCTCGTCGAGCCCGAACACGTCGAAGACGACGTCGAGGAACACGACGCCGGCGCCGATGAGGTCGACGCGCCGGGTCTCGAGCCCGTCGAAGCGCAGGCGTTCGGCGGCGGTGGCGCCGAGGACGTCGTCACGGACCGACAGGAACTCGGCGCGCGAGAACGTGAACTGGTTGAGCGACCGGGGCACCTCGGGGCCGCGGCGGGCGGCGACCATCCGGGCGACGTCCTCGAAGGTGCCGCTGCTGCCGATGGCGAGCCGGGGGGCGAGCGGGGCCACGTCGGCCACGACCGGGGCCAGCACGTCGGCCACGTGCTCCTCGAGGGCCCGCCGCTCGGCGTGGTCCATCGGGTCGGTGGTCACGAAGCGGGCGGTGAGGGTGCCGACGCCGAGGTTCTGGCTGGTGGCGTACTGCAGGCCGGCGGCGTCACCGACGGTGATCTCGACCGAACCGCCGCCCAGGTCGAAGCCGATGGCGGGGGCGGGCTCCAGGACGATCCCGGCCCGCAGGGCCCGGAAGATCAACTCGGCTTCACGGGTGCCGCTGATCACCTCGACCGCGATGCCCGACTCGTCCTCGATCAGGTCGACGACGTCGCCGCCGTTGGCCGCCCGGCGCAGCGCGCTGGTGCCGCAGGCGACGATCTCGTCGGTGCCGGCGGCGTCGCAGAGGCGGCGGAAGCGCCGCATCACCCCGGCGGCGGCCACCGCGGCCTCGTCGGGGATGCGCCCGTGGCGTCCGACGAGCTCGCCGAGCCGGAGCATCTCCTTCTCGCGGCTGACCGGTTCGAAGGCGCCGCCGGGGAGCACCTCGGCGATGATGAGGTGGAACGAGTTGGAGCCGAGGTCGACGGCGGCGACGCGCACGGCCCGCACGCTAGGTGGCCGTGCGGCCGGTTCCGGCCATCGGGCGCCGGTCCGGGATGCCCGGAGTGCACCGCTGCCGGTACGCTCCCGACGCAGGGACCCGGCGGCGCCGGGCGCGCCGGGGGACGTCCCCGGGACCCACGGAGGGAGACACCGGTGAACGATTTCGCGGAACCGCGACTGCTCGTCGACGGCGAGCTGTGCGAGGCGGCCTCGGGCCGGACCTTCGCCAACGTCAATCCGGCCACCGAAGAGGTGATCGGCCAGGTCTGCGACGGCGGCGAGGCCGACATGGACCGCGCCATCGGCGCCGCCCGTCGGGCCTTCGACGAGACCGACTGGTCGACGAACCGTGACCTGCGGCGCGCCACGCTGGGCCAGCTCCACGACGCCCTCGACCGCCACCGCGAGGACATGCGGCCCAACATCGTCGCCGAGGTCGGTTGTCCGGTGATGCTGACCCACATGGTCCAGATGGACTCCAGCATCGACGACTTCAAGGTCGAGACCGGGTTCATGGACCAGGTCGAGTGGGAGCGGCGGCTCGGCAACCACGAGTTCCAGGGGATGGTCAGCGACCGCCTGGTGGTGCGCGAGCCGATCGGGGTGGTCGGGGCGATCACCGCCTGGAACTTCCCGCTGATGCTCAACCTCGCCAAGCTGGCGCCGGCGCTGGCGGCGGGCAACACCGTGATCCTCAAGCCGGCGCCCGACACGCCGTGGAGCGCCACGATGATCGGGCGGCTCATCGCCGAGGAGACCGACATCCCGCCCGGTGTGGTCAACGTGATCGCCTCCGGCGACAAGGCCACCGTCGGCGAGATCCTGACCGGCGACCCGCGCGTCGACATGATCTCGTTCACGGGCTCCACCGGGGTCGGCAAGCGCATCATGGCTCGCGGCTCCGACACGGTGAAGAAGGTGTTCCTCGAGCTCGGTGGCAAGTCGGCGACGATCTTCCTCGACGACGCCGACTTCGAGATGGTCGGGTTCGGTGGCATGGTCGTCTGCACCCACGGTGGGCAGGGCTGCGCCATCACCACCCGCATGCTCGTGCCGCGCTCCAAGTACGACTTCGCCGTCGAGAAGCTGGTCGAGGCGTTCGCGATGGTCCCCTACGGCGACCCGACCGACCCGGGCAACATGATGGGCCCGCTCGTCAACGCCGCCCAGCGCGACAAGGTGCTCGGCATGATCCAGCGGGCGGTCGACGGCGGGGCGCGCTGCCTCGTCGGTGGCGGGCGCCCGGCCCAGTTCGACCGCGGCTACTACGTCGAGCCCACGCTGCTCGTCGACGTCGACCCCGACTCCGAGATCGCCCAGGACGAGGTGTTCGGCCCGGTGCTGTCGGTCATCCCGTTCGACGACGACGACGACGCCGTGCGGATCGCCAACAACTCGCGCTACGGCCTGTCGGGCGCGGTGACGAGCGGCGACTTCGACCGGGCGTTGGCGGTGGCCCGTCGGATCCGCACCGGGACCGTCTCGGTCAACGGGGGGATGTGGTTCGGTCCGGACGCGCCGTTCGGCGGCTACAGGGAGAGCGGCGTCGGGCGCGAGCACGGCATCGCCGGGTTCGAGGAGTACCTCGAGACCAAGACCATCGGCATCCCGGCCTCGTGAGCACCGGCATCGACAACCCGGTCGAGCGGCTCACGGGGGTCTCGTACCCGCCGGAGTTCGCCACGGTCGAGGAGGAGCGCCTCCACCGCAAGCAGGTGCTCGCCGCCGGCTTCCGGCTCTTCGGCCGCTTCGGCTTCGACGAGGGGGTGGCGGGGCACATCACCGCCCGCGACCCCGAGCGGCCCGACCACTTCTGGGTCAACCCGATGGGGATGAGCTTCTCCCACATCCGGGTGTCCGACCTGCTGCTGGTGAACGACCGCGGCGACGTCGTCGAGGGCTCCGGGATCCTCAACGCGGCGGCGTTCGCGATCCACTCGCAGGTGCACGCGGCGCGCCCCGACGTCATGGGTGCGGCCCACGCCCACGCCCTGCACGGCAAGGCCTGGTCGTCGTTGGGCCGGCTGATCGATCCGCTCACCCAGGACGCCTGTGCGTTCTACGAGGATCACGGGCTCTACGACGACTTCATCGGCGTGGTCCTCGACCTCGAGGAGGGCAAGCGCATCGGTGCCGCCCTGGGCGACCACAAGGCGGTGATCCTGCGCAACCACGGGATGCTCACCGTCGGGCAGACGGTCGAGGAGGCCGTGTGGTGGTTCATCACCCTCGAGCGCACCTGCCAGGCGCAACTCCTGGCCGAGGCGGCGGGCACCCCGGTGCTGATCGACCCGGAGTACGCGCGGCTCACCCGCAAGCAGGTCGGTTCGCGCATTTCGGGTTGGTTCGCCTTCCAGCCGCTCTACGACAAGATCGCCCGCGAGCAGCCCGACCTGTTCGACTGACGCTGCGGCGGTCCGGGGTGCGGCGTTAGCCTGCGCCCCGTGCTGACCCGAGACTCCGTCCTCCTCACGAACCGTGTCGCGCTGGTCACCGGTGCGGCCGTCGGCATCGGCGCGGCCAGCGCCCTCGCGCTCGCCGGGTTCGGCGCCGACGTGGCGGTGTGCGACCGCGACGAGGCCAACCTCGCCGCCACCGCCGCCGCCATCGCCGCGACCGGCCGCCGGGCCGTCACCGGCGTGCTCGACGTCCGCGACGGCGACGCCGTGCGCGACTTCGTGGGCACGGTGGTGGCCGAGCTCGGAGCCATCGACGTGTTGGTCAACAACGCGGGCGGTGGGTTCCACGCCCCGTTCCTCGAGGTCAACGACAAGGGGCAGGACGCCCTGATCCGCGAGAACTTCGCCAGCGTCACCCACTGCACCCGGGCGGTCGTCCCCCACATGCCCGAGCGGGGCGGGTCGATCGTCAACGTCACGTCGATCGAGGCCCACCGGGCCGGGCCCGGGTACGCCGTCTACTCGGCGATGAAGGCGGGGGTGGCGAGCCTCACCAAGAGCCTGGCGCTCGAGTTCGGAACCCGGCTGATCCGGGTGAACTGCGTCGCTCCCGACGTCATCCCGACACCGGGCATCGGCGAGGTGCCGGTGCGCACGCCGCTCCCGGTCGCCGGGCACGTCGACGACGTCGCCGGAGCGGTGCTGTACCTGGCGTCCGACCTGTCGCGGTTCGTCACGGGCACCACGGTGCACGTCGACGGCGGCAACCTGGCGGCGGCCGGCTGGCACCGCCTCCCCGACGGCACCTGGAGCACCTGATGCAGTACGGCGTCGCCCTCGGCGCGGCCAACCCCGCCTTCTTCCCCGACATCGTCGCCACGGCCGAGGGGCTCGGCTACGAGTCGGTGTGGCTGCCGGAGCACCTGATCTTCACCAACCGGATGAGCCGGTCCCCCCACCCCGGAGAGACCCATCCGCCGGTCCCGCCCGAGACGCCGATCTTCGACGCCTTCGCCTACCTGGCGTTCCTCGCCGGTCGCCACGCGCACCTGAAGTTCGGGACGCACGTGTTCAACATCGGGTTGCGGCATCCGTTCACGACGGCGCGGGCCGTGCAGACCCTCGACCTCGTCAGCGAGGGCCGGTTCCTGTTCGGGATCGGGGCGTCGTGGCTCGAGGAGGAGTGGATCGCCGCCCAGCTCGACTTCGCGTCGCGCGGTCGGCGGGTCGACGAGTGCATCGAGGTGTGCCGCCGCCTCTGGACCGAGGACTCCGTGACCCACCACGGCGAGTTCTTCTCCTTCGAGGAGGCGGTGTTCGTCCCGAAGCCGGTGCAGTCGCCCTGGCCGCCGATCCTGGTGGGCGGGGAGTCCACCCCGGCGCTGCGCCGGGCCGCCCGGCTCGGCGACGGGTGGATCGGGATGCACCACGACCTCGAGTCGGGGGCGGCGCAGATCGCGCGGCTGCGGACGATGCTCGTCGACGAGGGGCGTGACCCCGATGCGTTCGAGTACTGCCTGGGTGCCCACATCGGCTCCGTCGACGACCTTCGGCGCTGGGAGGACCTCGGGGTCACCCGGATGGTGTTCTCGCCGTGGCGCCGTTCCCGTGAGGCCGTCGACGGACTGAAGGCGTTCGCGGAGATGGCGGGCCTGCCGGGCCGCTGAGGCGGCCGCGGCCTCAGTCGCTGAGCTCGGTCAGCAGCACCCGGCGGAGCAGCTTGCCCGTCTCGGTGTGCGGCAGCTCGGTGCGGAACTCCACCCGGTCGGGCGTCTTGGAGGTGCGGAGGTGGCCGCGGGCGAACTCCCGGAGCCCTTCGGCGTCGGGCTCGTGGCCGGGCCGCAGCACGACCACGGCGGCGATGATCTGACCCCACTCCTCGTCGGGGAGACCGAGCACCGCGACGTCGGCCACGGCGTCGTGGGTGCGCAGCACCTCCTCGATCTCGGCCGGAGCGATGTTCTCGCCGCCACGGATGATGGTGTCGTCGGCGCGACCCTCGATGAACACGAAACCCTCGGTGTCGATCCAGGCCCGGTCGCGGGTGGCGAACCAGCCGTCGTCGTCGACCGCGGCCGCCCGGCCGACGTACTCGCCCGAGACCTGCGGCCCGCGCAGGTACAACTCGCCGACCTCGCCCGTCGGGAGCGCCTCGCCGTCGATGCCGCGGATCTGCGCCTCGATGTCGGGCACCAGCTGGCCGGCCGAGCCCAGACGGGCGCGCACGGCGGGGTCGCTGCTGGCTGCCGCCTCGCGGTGGGCGTCGGGGCCGAGCACGGCGACGGTGGAGCTGGTCTCGGTGAGGCCGTAGGCGTTGACGAAGTCGGTGGTGGGGAACAGGGCCAGGGCGCGCTCGATGATCCGCTGGGGCATCGGCGCTCCGCCGTAGGCGAGGGAGCGCAGGGTGGGCACCGCGGCGTCGGGGGCGCCGATCTCGTCGAGGTACTCGACCACCCGGGCGAGCATCGTCGGGACGACCAGGGCGTGGGTGATGCCCTCGTCGCGCACGGTGGCCAGCCAGTCCTGGGGGGTGAACGCGGTGAGGTGCACCACCCGCCGGCCGGCGTAGAGGTTCGAGACCGTGTTGGACACGCCGGCGATGTGGTACGGCGGGACGCTCACCAGGCTGGCGGCGTCCGGGTCGGCGCTCGCGAACTCGACCGTCGTCATGACGTACGAGGTGAGGTGGCGGTGCCGCAGGATCGCGGCCTTGGGGGCGGCCGTGGTGCCCGACGTGTAGAGGAGGAGCGCGATGCCCTCGGGGTCGAACGGCTCGGGGCCGGGGTCGCCCGCCGTGGCGGGGTCGGTCCGGTCGAGCCACTCGGCCGGGCTCATCCGCACGCGACCGGCGTCGCCCACGAGCTCCTGGGCGGACTCCTCGACGATCACGGCGGCGTCGGGGTGGTGGGCGAGGAGCTGGTGCATCTGCTCGGCACCGAGGCGGTAGTTGATCGGTACCAACGGGATCTCGGCCCGGGCGGCGGCGAACAGCGCCACCGGGAACTCGGGACCGTTGGGGGCGACGTAGACGAGCGAGTCGACGCCGAGGTCGCGCAGGACCGCCGCACCGGCGTCGGCGCGGGCCTTGAGGTCGCCGTAGGTCACACCGCGCGCGGCGGTTCCGAAGGCCGTGCGGTCGTCGAAGCCGGCCGCGGCCATGTCGAGGAGCATCGTGAGGTTCATCGGGGCTCTCCGCCGGCGGGTTCGCCGGAGTCGGTGGTCAGTCCTGCTTGGGCGGACGCACGTTGACGATCATGGTGAAGATCGTCTTGACGACCGGGTCGCCGCTCGCGGCGTCGCGCCAGTCGGTCTCGGAGACGTAGAACTCCATCTTGCCGCCGTTGGAGCGTTCCTTCTCGTAGACGTCGGTGATGGTGGTGACGCCCTCGAGGCGGTCGCCCACCCGGGGCATGCGGGTGTAGACGAACTCCTGCTCACCGTGGAGGATGAGCCGGCCGGGACCGCGCAGCTTCTCGACCGGCAGGCCGGCGGCGCCGCCGGTGCCCATCGAGCCCCAGAAGGGCATCACGAACGGGAACGTCGGGGGCACCGGACCGCCGGGCTCGTCGCTCCGGTAGGCGGGGTCGTCGTCCATGAGGGCGTCGGCGAAGACCCGCACCGGGCCCCGCTCGATGACCACCGTCACGGGGTCGCTGACCTGTCCCTTGAGCTCGGTGAGTGCCACGGACATCGCTCCTGGTCTGCTCGTCCGTCGGATCGCGGGTCGCCGGATCGACGGGTCGTCGGGGACGGGCCGGGAGGCCCGATCGGTGCGTCAACCTAGCCGCGGGTGCGGGCCCGTCGCCGGTCCGCGGGCGGGGTTACCCTCGCCGTCCGAGCCCCCGCCCGCCGGGCGGGGCGCCGCGAACGGGAGGAACCGGAACATGGCCGACGTGGTGATCGTGGCGGCGGCCCGGACCGCCATCGGGACGGCCCGCCGGGGCTCCCTGACGTCGTTCGACGCCTTCGACCTCGGGCGCATCGCCGTCGGGGCGGCCCTCGACCGGTCGGGGGTGCCGGCTGCCGACGTCGACGACCTGGTGCTGGGCGAGGTCCTGCAGGGTGGGGGCGACATCGCCCGCCACGTGGCGGTCGACCTGGGCCTGATCCACGTGCCCGGCCTGGCCCACAACCGGCACTGCGCCTCGGGGATGGCCGCCGTGCAGACCGCCGCGGCCGGGGTGGCGGCCGGCATGGACCGGGTGGTGGTCGCCGGCGGGACGGAGAGCATCACCCACTCGCCCCAGGTGTTCGAGAGACTGCCGGGCGCGTACGGCGGGGTACGCCCGTGGATGTCGCCGAGCCATCCGCCCACCCCGGACGCGCCGGTCATGGACATGTCGATCACGGTGGGCTGGAACACCGCCCAGCGCTGTGGCATCACCCGCGAGGAGCAGGACGAGTGGGCGTACCACTCGCACCTCCGGGCGATCGCCGCCACCGACGAGGGCCGGCTGCGCGACGAGATCGTGCCGGTCGAGGTCCCGGTCGGCAAGGGCGAGACCCGCACCTTCGACGTCGACGAGCACCCGCGCCGCACCACGACCCTCGAGTCGCTGGCGGCCCTGGCGCCGTTGCACCCGGAGATCCCCGGGTTCTCGGTCACGGCGGGGAACTCGTCCGGACTCAACGACGCGGCGTGCGCCCTGGTCCTCACGAGCCGCGAGTACGCGGCGGCCCATGGGCTCGAGCCACTCGCCACCGTCCGCTCGTGGGCGTCGGCGGGCGTTCCGCCGGCGGAGACCGGCCTCGGCCCGACGGTCGCGGTGCCGAAGGCCCTCGACCGTGCCGGACTCGATGTCGCCGACGTGGCCCTCGCCGAGATCAACGAGGCGTTCGCGTCGATGGCGGTGGCGAGCAGCCGGATCCTGGGGCTCGACCACTCGATCGTCAACGTCAACGGCAGCGGCTGCAGCCTCGGGCACCCGGTCGGTGCCACCGGTGCCCGGATGATCATCACCCTGGCCCACGAGCTGCGGCGCCGGGGTGGGGGGATCGGGGTCGCCTCGATGTGTGCCGGTGGCGGCATGGGGTCGGCGACGGTCATCGAGGTGGCCTGACCGACCATGCGCGCCGGGTGCGGCGCGCCGTGGTGCAATCACGGGCATGCGTCTGCTGCTCGGCCCGTTCCGCTGGCTGGTCACCCTGATCGTGGCCTTCGTCCTGTTCGGCGCCGCGCAGCTCGTGCCGTACCGCGTCGACGACCCGCCGGTCGTCGCCGAACCGCGGTGGAACGACCCCGCGACCCGGACGCTGGCGGTCGTCGCCTGCTTCGACTGTCACAGCAACGAATCGCATCCGTACGCCTGGGAGAAGATCGCTCCGCTCTCGTGGTGGATCACCAACCACGTGAAGGAGGGCCGGTCGGCCCTGAACTTCTCCGAGTGGGGCACGGCGCAGCAGGGACGCGCGAATCCGGACGAGATCGTCGAATCGGTGCGCAACGGGTCGATGCCGCCCAACTTCTACACGTGGTTGGGACTCCACGGTGACGCCAAGCTCACGCCC
Organism: Acidimicrobiia bacterium; assembly: GCA_017853455.1. Classification (GTDB taxonomy): domain Bacteria; phylum Actinomycetota; class Acidimicrobiia; order IMCC26256; family PALSA-555; genus CAIUKV01. The sequence continues at coordinate 12,528 of JAFMJM010000035.1, forward strand.
GCCGAGCGCACCCAGTTGGCCGACGGGCTGGCCGCCACCCTTGCGGCCGACCCGGGGACCCCGTCGGCGGGTGGCGGCGACTGAGCCGACGACCGGACCCGTCGGTCCGGCGCCGTCGGCCCCGCGACGCGACGCGTGGCCGGCACTACATTCCTGCGGGTGACCGACCTCGCCGCCGACCTCACCCTGGCGCTCGGGCTGGCCGACGCCGCCGACGGGATCACCATGGGCCGGTTCCGGGCCCGCGACCTGCGCTTCCAGACCAAGCCCGACCGCACGCCGGTCACCGAGGCCGACCACGCGGTCGAGGAGGCCGTGCGCGCCGAGCTCGCCCGGGCCCGTCCCGACGACGGCATCGTGGGCGAGGAGTTCGGGGTGAGCGGGTCCGGGCACCGGCGCTGGATCATCGACCCGATCGACGGCACCAAGTCGTTCCTGCGCGGCTCGCCCCCCTGGGCGACGCTGCTCGCCCTCGAGGAGGACGGCGAGATCGTGCTGGGGGTCGCCTCCGCGCCGGCGCTGGGTCGTCGGTGGTGGGCGACGCTCGGCGGCGGTGCGTACGCCGACGGGGAGCGCATCGCCGTGTCGCAGGTCGACCACCTCGGCGACGCCCTGCTCTGCCACACCGACCTGCTGGCCTACGAGCACTTCGACTGCGGCCCCGAGTTCGCCGCCCTGGCCCGCTCGGTCTGGGACCGGCGCGGCTTCGGCGACTTCTGGGGGCACATGCTCGTCGCCGAGGGTGTCGCCGACGTCATGGTCGAACCGGTCCTCGAGATCTGGGACGTCGCCGCCCTCGTGCCGATCGTCACCGAGGCCGGCGGACGGGTCACCGACCGGGCGGGTGTCGCCCGGCCCGACGGCGGCAACGCCGTCACCACCAACGGGGTGCTCCACGACGCGGTGCTCGCGATCGTGGGCACGTCCTGACCCGGGGAGTCCACCGTGCCCGACGGCACCTCCCGACCGGTGACGGTCGGCCTCGACATCGGAACCTCGTCGGTGAAGGCGATCGCCGCCGACGACGACGGCCGGGTGGTCGCCCGGGCCCGGGTGCCCCACGCCGTGCACGTGCCGGTCCCCGGCCGCTTCGAGCACGACGTGCGCCAGGCCTGGTGTGACGGGCCGCGCACCGCGCTCGACCTCATCACCGCCGAGGTCGGTGCCGATGCCGTCCGCGGGGTCAACGTCGCCGCGATGGTGCCGTCGCTCACGGCGGTCGCGGCCGACGGCACACCGCTGCTCCCCGGGCTGCTCTACGGCGACGAGCGCGGTCGCGAGCGGGCGGTGCCCGGGGAGGAGCACCAGCAGGAGTCCGGCGAGCTGGTGTCGTTCCTGCGTTGGTGCGCCGCCGAGGCGCCCGACGCCGCCGGTTACTGGCCGGCGCAGGCCGTCGCCAACCACGCGTTGTCCGGGGCAGCGGTCATCGACTACTCCACGGCGTCGACCACGGCGCCGCTGTTCGACTTCGCGGGCGGCTGGGACGCCGGGGTCGCCACCGCCGCCGGGGCCCGGGTCGACCAGCTGCCCGGCCTGGCGATGCCGGGCCAGCGCATCGGCACGGTCGGCCCCGACGGTCCGGCCCTCGCGGCGGGGTGCATCGACGCCTTCGCCGAGCAGATGATCGCCGACGCCCGGGAGGTCGGCGACGTGCTCGTGATCCTGGGCACCACGCTCATCACGTGGGCAGTCACCGGGTCCGACGCCACGGTCCCGGGGTACTGGGTCATCCCGCAGGGAGCGGGAGGGGCGAAGCTCCTCGGCGGCCCGAGTAACGCGGGCGGCATGTTCGTCGACTGGGTGGCCCGCATGCTGGGCGACACCGACGGTCCGGTGTCGCCGGGACGCGTCCCGGTCTGGGCGCCGTACCCGCGCGGTGAGCGGGCGCCGCTCAACGACCCCGATCGCCGCGCCGTGCTGGCCGACCTCGAACTGGGCCACGACGCCGCGGCGGTCCGCCGGGCCGGGTTCGAGGCGTCGGGGTTCGTCGTCCGGCGCATCCTCGACGCCGCCCGGGACCACCACGGCACGACGCCGCGGCGCCTCGTGCTCACCGGGGGCGGCACCCGCGTCGACGACTGGGTGCAGGCGATCGCCGACGTCACCGGTCTGGCCTGCGACTGCGTGCTGGTCCCCGAGGGCGCGGCGCTGGGCTCGGCGTTCC
>JAFMJM010000291.1 GCA_017853455.1 Acidimicrobiia bacterium
GTCCGGTGGCGTACCCGGGACGGGCGACCACGAGCGCCCGGGCCCGCCTGGTCCGCCGTCTGCGCGCCGACGGTTGACAGAGCCGTCGGCTGCGGGCCTGCAACGGTGCTCCCCGACGACATCCGTCCGGTCTCCGTCGACGACCACATCATCGAGCCGGCCCACCTCTGGCAGACGTGGCTCCCGTCGAAGCATCGGGAGCGCGGACCCCGGGTGGTGGAGCTCGACGACGGGACCGAAGCCTGGTGCTACGAGGATCAGGTCGTCCAGACCGCGCGAGGGAGCACGAGGACACTTCCGGGCTTCGACGACGCGCCACGGGGCATCGCCCGGTTCTCGGAGATGCGACCCGGGTGTTACGACCCCACGGCTCGGCTCGCCGACATGGACCTCGACGGGGTGTGGGCCCAGGTGGCGTTCCCGGACTTCGCCCGCTTCGCCGGGCACCGCTTCCTCGGGAGTGCCGACCCGTCCCTGGCCACGGCCTGCAGCGTGGCCTACAACGACTTCGTGCTGGAGGAGTGGTGTGCGACCGACCCGCAGCGGCTGATCCCGCTCGGCATCCTGCCGTTGTGGGACGTCGATGCCGCGGCCGCCGAGGTACGGCGCATCGCCGGTCGCGGGGCGAAGGCGGTGGCGTTCTCCGAGAACCCGGCCGCGCTCGGGCTGCCGTCGTTGTGGACCGACCACTGGGAGCCGCTGTGGACCGCGGTCGACGAGACCGATCTGGCGGTCTGCCTCCACATCGGGTCGTCGGGACGGTTGATCCGCTCCTCTGACGATGCTCCGCCCTGCTCGGTCCTGCCGCACATGGGCGCCAACTCGATGGTCGCCTGCACCGACTGGCTGCTCACGGGGGTGCTGGACCGCCACCGGTCGCTGCGCGTGGTGTTCTCCGAGGGCGGCGCGGGTTGGGTGCCGTACCTCCTGGAGCAGGCGGAGAAGACGTTTGCCAACCCGAACTTCGCCGACCAGATCGGGTCGGTCCGCCCGCCCCGTGAGGTGTTCGCCGAGCACATGACCGTGTGCGTCATGTCCGACGACGTGGCGCTCGCCCTGCTCGATCGGATCGGCGAGGACAACCTCACCTGGGAGTCCGACTACCCGCACGAGGACGGGTACTTCCCGCACAGTCGGGAGCGTCTGGAGGCGTCGATGGCCGCGGTGCCCGAGCAGACCGCCCGGCGGATCGTCGAGGCCAACGCCCGGCGGGTGTTTCGGATCTGACGCGGTCGAAGTGCGTTGCTCGGGTCAGGCCGGGGCGGGCGGAGGCGGACCGTTCTCGGGTGGGAAGGTCCCCCGGGTGATCAGGATCACCTCGCAGCCGTCGGGCCCGGCCCGTTCGGGTCCGTACGGGGTGCCCGCCTTCACCCAGCGGAGGTCGCCCACCTCGAAGGTGCCCTCGCCGTCGACGAGGAACTGCCCGCGTCGGACGATGTAGACGGTGTCGTGGGGATGGGAGTGGACGACCCCGCAGTAGCCGGGCGGGAAGGTGAAGGTCATGACGACGTAGTCGCACGCGTCGGACGTGAGGGGCGTCAGGCCGATCGTCGGGGTCGAGCCGTCGGTGGTCACCGCCGGCGCGGCGTCGTCGATGTGGATGACCCGCTGGGGGCCGAGCGCGGAGCCGTCGTCGCCGCGGCGCCAGAGCGGGGGAGTGGTCACGACGGCGCTCCGGTGCCCGGCGGCAGGTACATCCCCATCACGTCACCGTCGACGAGGACGTCGAGTCGGCGGCGTGCCGCCGCCGCCGACGGCGCGTAGGGGAAGACGGCGAAGCGGTCCTCGGCCACGGCCCGCAGGGCGAGGTCGGCGATGTCGGCGGGATCCTGGGTGGTGTGCCCCCAGGTGCTCAACCGTTCGCCGACCGAGACCATGAACCCGTCGGCGGGGGTGGAGGCGCCGAGGGAGTTCGGGCGGTTGCGCGCCGACTGCCCCAACTGCGTGCGGACGAACCACGGTGCCAGCAGCGTGACGCCGATGGGGTGACCCGCCTCCCGGAGGTCGGCGGCCAGGGTCTCGGCGAGGCCGAGCACCGCGTGCTTGGTGGCGTTGTAGGCACCGAAGCCCGGCTGCGCCAGGAAACCGGCGATCGATCCGGTGATGCAGACGTGGCCGGGCTGACCCACCGCGATCAGCGGGGGAACGAACGCGTGGACGAGGTGGGCGACACCGAGGACGTTGACGTCGAGCGCCCACCGCCAGTCGGCGGGCGTGACGTTCCAGGTCGCCCCACCCACCGAGACGCCGGCGTTCGCGAAGACGAGTTGCACGAGGCCGAAGGCATCGCGCGCCGCATCGGCCAAGGACGCGACGGCATCGGGATCCGCGACGTCGACGACCACCGGGAGGACCGGACCGTGCCGGGACGCGTCGTCGGCGGCGGCGGCGAGCGCAGCGGCCTCGACGTCGGCCATCACCACCCGCGCGCCGACAGCGAGGAGCGCATCGGTCAACGCCCGCCCGATCCCGCTGGCGGCGCCGGTGACGACCGCCGTGCGGCCGACGAAGGAGTCCACCGGGGCAGTCTGGGTCCGCCCCGGGGACCCGTCAAGCGGCGGGTGCTCGGACCGAGGCCACCGACTCGCCCTCGGTTACGGTGCGGTGTGCGCACCGGGCCCCGCAACCCCTATCTGGCCGACTCGGGGTATCCGATCGCCCATGGACGCTGTGACCAGCAGGACAACACTCCCGGACCGGGGCCGACCGGGCCCACCGAACGGCTCGGTGCCGCCGACCTGCAGTACGCCTGGCTCGGTCCCGGCCACTTCGGCGGGATGATCTCGTCGCCGTATCCGGACGGCCGCCGCGTCGTCTGGAGCAACGGCCTCCAGACGATCGTCAAGCTCGACTACGACACCCTCGAGGTGCTCGCCGTCTCCGGGGCCGGCCCGGAGCCCCCCGTGACGGTCGAGGAGATGGAGGCGCACGTCCGGGAGCTCGACGAACTCCGCGGTGACGACGCCGTGGCGCACGCCATCACCCTCGCCCTGACCTACCTGGTCGGTCTCGATGGCGTGTACGCCCTGGTGGACCGGGAGAACCGGCTCGTCTTGACGCGGTCCGACGCCGTGGTCGTGTACGCCGACGCCGATCCGACCGATCCGGGATCTCCGATCGTCGAGGTCGATCGTTGGGAGCGCCCACCCGAGGTCGAAGGGTCCTTCGTCGGGGTCAACTGCACCTTCGACGGATGGCTGGTGCTGTCGACCGACCACGGGTGGATCGTGAGCCTGGCCCTCGATCTGTCGGAGTACGAGGTCGTCCGTCTGGCGGGTGCCGAGGCCGCCGCAGCGCACTGGCAGCGAATGCTCGACGTCGGTCG
>JAFMJM010000292.1 GCA_017853455.1 Acidimicrobiia bacterium
TCTGGGTCGTCCCGGCCGCGCTCGGCGTGCTGTGGTGCTACCAGTTGTTCAAGTACGCCACCGGTCGACCACTCTGAGCGGTCGCACCCGTCTCGTCACCCCTGCCCGCACCCCTTTCACTCCGATCGGATCTCCGTGGACTCTCCGCCCCGCGACCCCTTCAGCACGTTCAGCGTCGGGGGCGCCATCGCCTTCGGCTGGTACGGCTTCATCCGCAACTTCGGACCGATGCTCGCCATCTCGGCGGTGATCCTGCTCGTCAACGTCCTGCTCGGGCAGGTGATCCCGCAGGACGGCGCCCTCAACACACTGATCGCGTTCAACGTGATCGGCACGGTGATCAGTCTCCTGCTGCTCTTCGCCCTGATGCGGGCGGCGCTGATGGTCACCCGGGGCGAGAAGCCGACCTTCGCCCGGATCACCGACCCCGACGGGTTCGGCTCGTACCTGATCGCCTCGATCGTGTTCCTCGTCGCCGTCGTGCTCGGGATGTTCCTGCTCGTCGTCCCCGGCCTGATCGTGGCCACGACCTTCTTCGTGTACGGGTACGTGATCGCCGACGACCGTCCCGCGAACGGGCGGATCGGCGCGATCGACGCATTGCGTACCGCCGCCGACCTGAGCCGGGGCCACCGCTGGCCGCTGTTCGGCCTGATGATGCTCCTCGGCCTCCTGAACCTGGTCGGGGTGTCGTGTGGGTTCGGCATCCTCATCACCGCACCGGTCACGTCGCTCGCCTCGGCGTTCGCCTACCGGACCCTCAACGGCGAGTCCGTGGTGTCGCCCCGGCCCGACGGCCGCTGAGCGTCCCGCGCCCTCCGACCGGCCTGATCTACGCTCGCGGGACCATCGATGTCGGCGCACGCGTCGACGAAACCGGGAGGGACCGGACCCATGAGCAACATCGAACCGCCGCCGCCCCCGCCGCCCCCGCCGCCCGGCCAGCCGCCGGCACCCATGGGTGGTGGCGGCCAGGCCAACGGCACGGAGGCGATCGGCTACGGCTGGAAGAAGTTCGGCGAGAACGCCGGACCGTTCATCCTCGTGTCGGTCATCGGCTTCGTGGCCATGGCGATCATCTACGCCATCACGTGGATCATCCTCACCGGGATCTTCTACTCAACCGAGGATCTCACCTTCGGTGGCCAGAAGATCGGGACCTACACGTCCGGACCCGGGTTCGTCGGATCGCTGATCATGATCGGCATCTTCGCCGTCGTCATCTTCCTGGCCCGGTCGATCGTCGAGATGTTCTTCATCCGGGGATCGCTGCTGGTCACCCGGGGCGAGAAGCCCGAAGCGGGCAACATGCTCTCGTTCGACGACTTCGGCCAGTACGTCGTGGCGATGCTGATCGTGTCGGTGCTCACCGGCATCGGGTTCATGCTCTGCTACATCCCGGGCATCATCGTGGCGTTCCTGCTGTCGTTCACCGGCTACTTCGTGATCGACAAGAAGCTCGCTCCGATGGAGGCGGTCAAGGCGTCGCTCAACCTGGTGAAGGACAACGTCGGCCCGGTGCTGGTGTTCTTCATCCTGGCCTGGCTGGTGACCCTGGCCGGCGCGCTGCTCTGCGGCGTGGGCCTCATCGTGGCGATCCCGATCGTCGTGATCGGCACCGGCTACATGTACAAGCGCCTGCAGGGCGAGCCCGTCGCGGCGTGAGCCCCACCCCGGTGCGGTGAGCGCCGGTCCAGCACGCGGAACGGCCCCGGGGATCACCCCGGGGCCGTTCTCGTGGTGAGGTGGTGCGGGCATCCGGGCTCAGGACTCCCAGAGGGCGTTCATCGAGTTCTGGACCTTCGCGATCCAGATGAAGAAGCCGAGGATCGGGATCAGGTTCCAGAAGCCGGTGAGACCGGTGACCGGCTTCTCCCGGCCCTGCTTGGCGTAGATGTTGCCGATCTCGGCGGGGAGCAGGAAGAGGTTCACGATCCCGATGAGGATCGCGAAGATCAGACCGACTCCTCCGCCCACACCCTCGCCGGAGTACCGCTTGTTCTCCTCGAACACCTTGAACTGCCAGAACCAGCCGTAGATCCCGCAGGTGATGATCCAGAGGATGGCGACGACCGGCCACGACCGGACCTCACCCTTCGGACCCCAACCGCCGGCGACGGGGACGGGCGAACCGGCGGCGGACGCCACCGGGGGTGCCGGGGGTGCCGGCGGCTTCTCGATCTCTTCGGACATTGTTCCTCCAGGGCTGGGATGTGTCGCCTCGTACTACGGCCGATCAGGGGCCGGAGTCAAGCACCGTTCCCGATTCCCGCAATTTCCGACTTGGCTAGTCATGATTCGGGGCCGTACCCTGTGGGTCCGCCGACGCCGGGACCGCCCCGGCCGAACCTCAGGAGCACAGATGTCCGACCAGTGGGGCTTCGAGACCAAGCAGATCCACGCCGGTGCCCAGGCCGACCCGACCACCGGGTCCCGGGCCCTGCCGATCTACCAGACGACGAGCTACGTGTTCCGCGACACCGAGCACGCCGCCAACCTCTTCGGCCTGGCCGAGCTCGGCAACATCTACACCCGTCTCATGAACCCCACCCAGGCGGCGTTCGAGGACCGCATCGCCGCCCTCGAGGGTGGCGTGGGCGCGTTGGCCACCGCGAGCGGCCAGGCCGCCGAGACCTTCGCCATCATGAACCTCGGCGAGGCCGGCGACCACATCGTCGCGTCGGCGTCGCTCTACGGCGGCACCTACAACCTGCTCCACTACACCCTCCCCAAGATGGGGTGGCAGGTCGACTTCATCGCCGACCCCGACGACCTCGACGCGTGGGCCGCGGCGGTCAAGCCCAACACGCGGGCGTTCTACGCCGAGAGCGTCGGCAACCCGAAGAACGACGTCCTCGACTTCGAGGGCGTCGCCGGGGTCGCCCACGCCAACAACGTGCCCCTCATCGTCGACAACACGGCCATGAGCCCGTACCTCTGCAACCCGCTGCAGTGGGGCGCCGACATCGTGGTGCACTCCGCCACCAAGTTCATCGGCGGACACGGCACCTCGGTCGGTGGCGTCATCGTCGACGGCGGCAAGTTCGACTACGTCGCGAGCGGCCGGCACCCGGTGTTCACCGAGCCCGACCCGTCGTACCACGGCCTCGTCTACTCGCAGCTCCCCGAGCCGCTGCGGCCGGCGCAGTACATCCTGAAGGCGCGTCTGCAGCTCATGCGCGACATCGGTGCGGCCGTCTCGCCGTTCAACGCCTTCCTGTTCGTGCAGGGCGTCGAGACCCTCAGCCTCCGGATGGAGCGCCACTGCGAGAACGCGCTGAAGGTCGCCCAGTGGCTCGAGGCCCGCGACGACGT
>JAFMJM010000293.1 GCA_017853455.1 Acidimicrobiia bacterium
TAGCCGCCGTCGGCGAGCGTCCGGGCCCGCCCCGAGTGCACGACCACCACCGCCAGGTGCGCCGGGATCGCGACGGGGGTCACGGTGAGGCTGCGGCAGTCGATCAGGAGCGCGTGGTCGGGGACCGCGGCGGCCGACGCCGTCTGGTCCATGATCCCGCAGGGCACACCCGTGGCGGCGATCTCGACCCGGCGGGCCGCCCGGGCGAGGTCGAGCGGCGCCAGGCGGCGTCCGGCGGCGTCGGCCAGCACGCCCACCAGGGCGACGGCCAGGGCGGCGCTCGACGACAGCCCCGACCCGACGGGGACGGTGGAGGTGACGTCGAGCGTCCCCTCGGGGCGCGGGCGGTCGTCGGGGCACGCGGCGTCGAGGGCCGCAGCCACGACGCGACCCCAGGCGGGTCCGTCGACGGCGGTGGCGGAGACCGTGACCTCACCGGGGATCTCGGTCGAGCGGGCCCGCAGGCCCGGTCCGGGCCCCGGGGTGAACGTGACGCGGCACTCCCGGTCGATCGCCAGCGGCAGGCACCAGCCGTCCTGGTGGTCGGTGTGGTCGCCGATCAGGTTCACCCGACCGGGGGCGCGCCAGGTCCGGGATGTCCGCGCCGGGTCGTGGGTTCCTGTCATGATTCTCCGAGACTATTGACGACCACCGACCGACGGGAACGTCGGGCGGGGACGGGGGAGGACCACCATGGGGCGTCTGCAGCGGACCTGGCAGCTCGGCAAGGTGTCGTGGCACGTGCTGCGTTCCGACAAGACCCTGGCGGTGTTCCCGGTGCTGGCCGCCGCCGTCGCCGTCGCGGTCGTCGTGGTGTTCGGGGCCCTGATCGCGTTGCTCGGGATCGACGACACCGCCACCGGGAGCGCCCTGGCTCCGATCGGCTGGATCCTGATCGTGGCGATGTACGTCGCCCTCGCGATCGGGGTCACCTTCTTCCAGGTCGCGCTGGCGGCCGGGGCCAACGAGCGCCTCGAGGGCCGCGACGCGACGGTGGGGGGCTCCATGGGCAGGGCAGGGCGTCACCTGCCCGCGGTCGTGGGCTGGGGCCTGCTTCAGGGCGTCGTCTCGGCGATCCTCTCGGCGCTCGAGGACCGGGGCATCCTCGGTGACCTCGTGGCGGCGATCGCCGGCACGGCCTGGCGCATCGCGACGTTCCTGGCGCTCCCGGTCATCGCGATCGAGGGCACCGGTCCGATCGCCTCCCTGAAGCGGTCGAGCAGCCTCCTCAAGACGACCTGGGGGGAGAACCTCTTCGGGCAGGCCGGATTCGGTCTGCTGGGGCTGATCGCCTCACTGCCGGGGATCGCGTTGATCGTGCTCGGCGTCGCGGTCGTCTGGCCGTTCGCGGTGCTCGGGGTGCTGTGGATCGTGGTGGTGTCGGTCGTGGTCAGCGCCATGACCGTGATCTACAAGACGGCCCTCTACCGCTACGCCACCGGCGCGGGGGTGCCCGCCGGCTTCGCCCAGAGCGACCTGGCCGACGCCTTCGCGACCAAGCCCGCCCGCCGCTAGAAGGCCGGGATCACCTCGGTCGCGAAGCGGTCGAGGTCCTCGGCGACGAACGGCGCCCGCAGCGCCAGGATGACCATCTCGGCCCCGGCGTCGCGGTACTCGCCGACCCGGTCGACGATCTCCTGCGTCGAGCCGCGCAGGCAACTGGGTCCGACGAACTTCGCCTGCCCGCCGAACCGGCGCGCCAACTCGTCGTCGTCCCGCACGAGCGTGAGGTTGACGCTCCGGACGATCGTCGCCGGGTCGCGGCCGATCTCGTCGCACCGCTGGTCGAGGACCGACCGCTTGTGGGCGAACACCTGGGGGGTGACGAACGCCAGGTTCCAGCCGTCGGCCTGCTCGGCCACGATGCGCAGGGTCCGCTGCTCGCCGCCGCCCCCGACCCAGATCGGCAGCGGGTCCTGCACCGGCTTGGGGTCGCAGTGGGCGTCGGTGAGCGTGAACCACTCGCCGGCGAGGTCGACCGACTCCTCGGTGAGGAGTGCCCGCACGCACCGCACGTACTCGGCGAGCATGCGCAGACGCTCGCCCGCCGACGGGAACGGGATGCCGTACGCCGCGAACTCACCCTGGTGCCAGCCCGATCCGAGCCCGAGGACGACCCGTCCGTGGGCCAGATGGTCGAGGGTGGCCATGGCGTTGGCGAGCACCGCCGGGTGGCGGTAGCCGGCGCAGTACACCAGGCTGCCGCAGAGGACGCGCTCGGTGCTCAGGGCCAGTGCCGTGTGGGCGGTGAGCGCCTCGAGACAGTGGGTGCCCGACGTGACCGTGCCGTCGGGGGCGAGGGTGGCGTCGGCCGAGTAGAAGTGGTCCCAGATCGAGATCCAGTCGAAGCCGAGCTCCTCGATGCGGCGCCACAACGAGCGCAGCTCGTCGGTGGTGGTGTTCTGGAGACCGGTGTGCACGCCGAACCGCATGGTCGGAGCCTCGCGCCGCCGGGCGGGTGGTGTCGAATGCGCCGACGTCGGACCTCGCGGGGGGCGGGCCGGGGTGCGCGCCTAGGGTGACCGGATGCTCGACGTCGACGGCTGGCCGAGCCTGACCGACCCCGTCCTGGTGGTCGCGATCCAGGGGTGGGTCGACGCGGGCGCGGCAGGGGAGACCGCCGCCGACCTCCTCGGCGCCTCGCTCGGGTCGGCCCGCGACTTCGCCCGCCTCGACCTGTCGGATCTGGTCGACCTCCAGCAGACCCGCCCCGGGATCGAGCGGACCCACGGGCGGCCCCGGGTCGTCTGGCCGACGCTCACCTGCACCGCGGGGCGGGCGGGCCGCGACGTCGTGCTGGTGCGCGGGCCCGAACCGTCGTTGCGGTGGCGCAGCGTCGTCGAGACCGTCGTCGACCTGGCCGTCCGCCTCGGCGTCCGGGAGGCCTACGGGCTCGGGGCCATGCCCGCCGCCGTCACGCACCGCCGTGCGGTCCCGGTGCACGCGACCCTGACCTCCGAGGCCCCGGCCCCGGCGGCGACCGTGCTGCGGGACGACTACGTCGGTCCGACGGGCCTCCAGACCACGCTGCTGGTGGCGTTGGGGCAACGGGGGATTCCCGGCACGGGGCTCTGGGCGCAGGTCCCGCACTACGTCGCGGGCAGCCCGTCGCCCCCGGCCGCTCTGGCGCTCCTCGAGCACCTGGCGGCCACCGCCGGACTCGACCTCACCGCGATCGACGAGCTCCGCCGGGAGACCGAGGTCTACGTGCGCCGGGTCGAGGACGGTCTGGTCGACCGACCCGACGTCGCCGAGCTGGTCGCGGCGATCGAGGCCGAGCACCCCGGCGACGACCTGGCGGCCGAGGTGGA
>JAFMJM010000036.1 GCA_017853455.1 Acidimicrobiia bacterium
GCGCAAGGCAGCGGCCAAGAAGGCCCCCGCGAAGCGCAAGGCAGCGGCCAAGAAGACCACCGCCAAGCGGGCTCCGGCGAAGCGCAAGGCTCCGGCCAAGCGTCGGTAGCTCCACCAGTACGAGCGTTCGAGGGGCCCCCTCCGGGGGGTCCCTCTTCGCGTCCGGGACCGGTCTGCCGGGTGTCAGACCTCGGCGATGCGGGCGAAGCCCTCGGCCGCCGCCAGCGTTGCCGGCGCGCCGAACGCCGCCGAGCCGGCCCGCAGGCGCTCCACGAACGCCCGCCGCCCGGCGTCGTCGTCGGGGCCGTCGATCCCCATCGTCGAGCGCCACTGGCTCCGGTGGGCGAGCAGGGCCGCCTCCCGGGCGGCGAGGTCGTCGGGACCGACGGGCTCGAGGTGGTGGACCTCCCCGGGCTCGAACAGGAGCACGACCTCGGGGCGGTGGGGCGGGTCGTCCTGGCCCGGGAAGAAGTGCGGGTCACGGGCGGCGACCACGGCGTCGAGGACCAGGAATCCACCGTGACGGTGGTCGGGGTGCAGCCGGTAGGGCCGCCACGGGTCGTGGGTGAGGAGCACGTCGGGGCAGGTGGCCCGGATCACCGCACAGACCTGCTCGCGCAGCTCGGGCCCCTCGTGGAGCTCGCCGTCGACGGCGCCGAGGTGGTGGATCGCCACGGCGCCGAGGGCCACCCGGGCGGCCTCCTGCTCGGCCGTGCGCTCGGCGGCCAGGGCGATCGGATCGGCCGTGGGGTCCCAGGTCCCCTTGGAGCCGTCGGTGAGGACGAGCAGGTGCACCTCGGCGCCGGCCCGGGCCCACTTGGCCAGGGTGGCGCCGCACCCGAACTCGACGTCGTCGGGGTGGGCGCCGACGGCGAGGACCCGGGCGGGGACGGGGAGGCCGATGGTGGGGGCACCGTCGGGGCGGGGTCGCGGCCCGATCATCGGAGGGCCGCCGTGGTGCCGGTCGCGATCGGCGCCGCCGGGACGAGGTCGGGTGCGCGACGGGAGAGGTCGGCGAGGTCGTCGAGGGTGTCGACGTCGAACGCGAGGTCGGGGTCGCGCACGACCTTGACCGCCAGCCCGGCGGTCCGGGCGGCGCCGGCGTGGCGACGGAACGACCCCGGCCCGTAGGCGAACCCGAACGCGACGTCGGTCGGTACCGAGAGGACGGGCGTGCCGTCGTCGTGGTGGCACGGCACGAGCACCGCCACCGGTCGGCCGGCGTCGTGGGCCACCGGCGCGAAGTCGCGGACGAAGGGGAGGTCGGCGTGGGCGACGACCGCCCGCCGGCACCCGATGGCCGCCAGTGCGGCGACCCCGGCCGTCGCCGCGCCGTCGAGACTGCCCGGGTCGGGGACGACCGTGGCGCCGCGGGCCCGGGCCCACGCCACGACCTCGGGTGCGCTCGTGACGACCACGACCGGCGCGTCGCCGGCGGCGTGGTGCACCCGGTCGGCCAGGCGCTCGGCGAGGGCGGCGCGGCGCTCGTCGTCGAGTCCGGTCGCGAGGCGGGTGTTGCCGAGCGCGAACGTCCGGATCGGGATCGCGACGCCGAGGGCGGGGGACCGGCGCATGAGGCTGCGTATGCTACCGACCGTGCGCGACGCGACCTCCGGGCCCGACCGAGGGCTCCTCCGATGAGGGTCGCCGTGGTCGGGTCGGGCTCGTGGGGCACCGCCGTGGCCGGTCTGTGTGCCGCCAACGCCGACGTCGTGCTGTGGGGTCGTTCGCCCGACCTCGTCGCCGCCGTCGCGGCGACCCGGGAGAACGCCCGGTACCTGCCCGGATACCGCCTCCCCGACGCGGTCCGCTGCGAGGCCGACCTCGCCGGCGCCTGCCGTGATGCCGACGTCGTGGTGGTGGCGGTCCCCTCGCACGGTTTCCGCGCGGTCCTCACCGCTGCCGCACCGGCCATCGCCCCCGACGTCACCGTCGTCAGCCTGACGAAGGGCATCGAGGAGGGCACCCACGCCCGGATGTCCCAGATCGTCGCGGCGGTGCTACCCCGCAACCCCGACGTCGCGGTCCTGACCGGCCCCAACCTGGTCGGCGAGATCGCGGCCGGGCAGCCGACCGCCTCGGTCGTGGCCAGCGCCGCACCCGAGGTCGCGGCCCGGCTGCAGGGCCTGTTCTCCACCCCCACCTTCCGGGTGTACACCAACACCGACGTGGTCGGTTGCGAGGTGGCCGGGGCGATGAAGAACGTCATCGCCCTCGCCGTCGGAGCCGCCGCCGGGTTCGGCTACGGCGAGAACGCCCGGGCGGCGCTCATCACCCGGGGCCTGGCCGAGATGACCCGCCTCGGCGTGGCCCTCGGCGGCGACCCGCTCACCTTCGCCGGTCTGGCCGGCGTGGGCGACCTCGTGGCGACGTGCTCGAGCGAGCGCAGCCGCAACCGGCGGGTCGGCTTCGAGTTCGGTCGCGGTCGTCCGCTCGCCGAGATCGTGGCCGACACGCCCCACGTCGCCGAGGGGCTGCGCACGGCGGTGGCGATCTCCGACCTCGCCGCCGGTCACGGGGTCGAGCTGCCGATCACCGGCCTCGTCCGGGCCGTGGTCGAGGGACGCGACGTGCCCGACCTCCTCGGGGTCTTCATGGGGCGCGAGGCCAAGGCCGAGCTCGACGGCATCCGCCGCGCATGAGCGACGCGCGCGGCATCCGGGTCGGGGTGGTCGGGGCGGGTCGTCCCGCCCGCGTCGACGAGGTGGGCTCGGTCCGGCCCGCCGGCGCGTCGTGGCACCTCGAGTGGTGGATCGGCGCCGACGACCGTTGGCGTCTGCCGACCAACGAGGTCGCGGTGCGTCAGACCCGCGTCGGTGACGCACCGGTGGTCGAGACCGCCATGCGCGTGCCGGGCGGCGACGCCGTGGCCCGGGTCTACGGCGTGGGCGGTCCCGGTCAGCCGGTGGTGATCGAGGTCGAGAACGCGTCGCCCGCCGCCTTCGTCCTGGCCCTCGTGGTCCGCGACGCCGACCGGGTCTCGGCCACGGGCCCGGCGGTCCTGGTCGACCGGGCGTACGTCCTGCGCACGCCGCGCGCACCGTCGCGGTGGGCGCACACCGTCGGGTCGCCCGTCCAGATGCCGGTGACCACCGGTCGGGCCGAGAGCGGACCGTTTCCGGCGGTCCGCGACCGCAGCGGGCGCATCGAGGCGGCCTTCCTCCATCCGGTCGCGCACCGCACGGTCCTGCGCGCCTCGCTGACGGCGTCGGCCGACGCTCCCGACCTCGATCCGCGGTCCCTCCCGGACGCCACGGCCGTGGTGGCGGGCTGGCACCACACCCTCGACCGGGCCATGCGGATCGAGGTCCCCGACGCTGCGTTGGTGTCACGCGTCGACGCCGCCCGGGCCGAGGTGCTCCTCGCCGGTCAGGAACGGGCCGTCGGTGCCGCGACGGTCGCCGCGCTCGAGGACTGGGGCTTCGACGCCGAGGCGGAGGCGGGCTGGCGGTTCCTCCCGGCCCGCACGCGGCGCCGGGCGGCCACCCGCGCTCCGGCGGGCACCTGGGTCGACGCGTTGGCGGCGCCCGACGCCGAGTTCCTGCTCGCCGTCAAGCGCCTCCTGGTCGACGACCGACCCGATCCGACCGAGCCGGTGGCGGTGCTGCGCGGCTGGCGCGAGGCCTGGCGGGGCCAGTCGATCGCGATCCGCGAGGCCCCGACCGCCAAGGGTCCGGTCTCGATCGCCCTGCGTTGGCACGGTGAGCGGGCGGCGCTCCTCTGGGACGCCCCTCCAGGGACCGAGCTCACCGCCCCGACCCTCGACCCGGACTGGTCGACCTCGGCCCCGAGCGGAGAGGCCCTGCTCGACGTCAGGCGAGGCGCAGACTGACGATCTCCGCCGGACCGAGGTCTCGGGTGCCCCCGAACGCCCCGACCTCGCGACCGAGGAGGTCGATCTCGGTGGCGACCACCGGCCGGGCGGCTCGCTGCACGGTGCACGTGACCGGGTGAGGCAGCGGGTTGAACACGCGCAGCACCGTCCCGGCGGGATCGGGGACCACGGCGCTCACCACCGCGCCGGTGACCTCGAGGTGCGCGCCGGCGGGCGGGAGCGGACCGGTGCCTGCGGTCGGGGCGACGGGGAGCGCCACGAGGAACTCGTCGGCGGCGGCGTGCAGGTCGGCCGTCGTCCAGTCGCCGCGGTGGGGGAGCAACGCCCAGTCGAACGCCAGCGTCCGGGGGAGCTGGGCACCGGGGGTGGGCAGCGGGGGTCCGGCCGGGTTGGGTCGCAGTGCCGGCTCGACCCGCGACAGCCACCCGGTGGCCCGCAGCAGCGTCAGGGCCACGGCGCGCCCGTCGTCGACGACCTCGTACTCGAGGAGCCCGTCGTGGAGGAGCGCGCAGCCGACCGTGCCGTCGCCCGCGTCGACGAACCGCCGCGACACGAAGGTGGGCAACGGGGCCTCGTGGGCGCCGCCCTCGGCGGTGAGCCCACGGTGCACGACGGCGAACGCGCACTCGGCGTCGGAACCGGTGACCGGCGCCGGCAGGGGCACGTGCACGCGGAGCCGGTGGTCGCGGACCCGGTGGTCGAGTTCGGTGTGCACCCGGACGAACCGCTCGTCGGCCCGCAGCTCGAGGGTCGTGCGGACCTCGGTCGGGACCGTCTCGGTGCTGCGACCGGTGCACGAGCGGTGGTCGCCGACCGCGTGGGTCGGCCATTCGTAGGTGGCGACGATCTCGAGCCGCGCCCGGACCGGCCCGGTCTCGGTCACCCGGACCGTCACCGCGCTCGGCGTGTCGACGATCCGGTCGGCGGTGGGAGGCGAGTAGTTGTAGGTGTCGCCACCGTCGCCGCCCTCCACCAGCCGCCCGGCGCCGACCACCGTGACGCCGTCGGCGGTCGCGACGCTGAACGTGCCGGTGCGGGGGTCGGCGTCGACGCGCAGGTGGGCGTTGGCGAGCGCGTCGGGACCGGCGGCCAACGCCGTGCCCGGCCCGGAGCCGGCAACCTGCCGCAAGGTCCGCCAGCCGAAGCCCGGCACCGCCGGGACGGCCACGGCGACGCGCGAGCGGACCGGCAGGTCCTGGCGCACGTGCACGGTGGCGTCGCGCGCGCCGTCGGCGAGGAGCGCGCTGCGCAGGTCGGCGAGGTCGACGGTCGGCCCGCCGGGAGCGACGCCGGTGACGACGTAGTGGACCCCGCCGTCGGGCCCGACGGTGCGGGTGAAGCCGGCGGCACCGGTGCCGGCGAACTCGTGGCCCCGGACCAGGTCGGCGACCCACCGGACCTTCTCGCCCACGACGACCGCCCGCACGCCGGCGGTGGGGACGGTGCCGACGACCTGCGTGGCGCACGGGGTGCCGTCGTCGGCGACGAAGTGGACCGGGGCGTCGCCGTCGACCTCGAGCTCGACCGTGCCCGGGCGCGGCGCCGGGGTCGGATTGACGACCACGGTCGCCCCGCCGCCCCCCACCCGACCGGCGAACCGGGTCAGGACCCGGTCGGTGAGGGCGTCGGCGAGGTGACGGGCCTCGCGGTGGCGCTGGAGCACGGCGTCGACGACGTCGTCGTGGCTGCACGCGCACGCCGAGTCGTGGGCGCTGTTCAGGACCAGCAGACGCCAGGCCTGGTCGAGCAGCGGGGCGGGCGCGTCGTCGGGTCGGCCGAACAACGCGGCGGTCGGCTCGGCGACGCGCTCGACCGCGCGCTCCGCCGCCGCGCACGCCTGGTGGACGTCGACCCGGTTGGAGGCGACCCCCATGAGCACGTTGGTGCTGGCGCCCGACCGCAGCTCGCCGCGCCACACCGGGAGCCCGGTGGTCGGCTGGGTCGCGAGGTACTCGGGGAGCGAGGTGACCGCGAACCGGTACTCGTCCTGGAGGGCGTTGGCCGCCGCCACCACGCGCCCGAGACCGGGTTGGGGCGGCCGGTGGTCGGTGCCGTTCATGAGGAGCAGGCCGCCGTCGGGCAGGGCCCGGGGGCCGAGCTCGGCCTCGTAGGCGCGGGCCCGGTCGACGAGCTCCGCCGGGTCGGCGGGCAGGTCGCGTCCGTTGGCGTAGGAGCCGTAGAGGTGCTCGGTGCGCACCCGCGAGCCGTCGGGGGACTCCCACCAGAAGGCCGTGCGGTCGATCGCCGCCGGCACGCCCCGCCACAGCACGGCGTGCTCCAGCCCGGCCAGGCGGAGCAGCTGGGGCATCTGGGCGACGTGGGTGAACATGTCGGGCAGGTACCCGACGGGCATCGCGCCGCCGAAGTCGGCCGCCCGGGCGATCCCGCGCTGCAGGTCGCGGACCAGGGTCTCGCCCGACACCATCGCCTCGTCCATGAGGCACTCCCACGGACCGATCGACACCCGCCCCGAGCGCACCAGGTCGGCGACGGCGGCCGTCCGCTCGGGCCGGACGGCGAGGTAGTCGTCGAGCACGACGGTCTGCCCGTCGAGCAGGAACCGGGCGTACGACGGGTCGTGCTCGAGGAGGTCGAGCAAACCGTCGAAGAGCTCGACCAACCGGAGCCGGAACGTCTGGTACGGCTCGTACCACTCGCGGTCCCAGTGGGTGTGGGGGACGACGGCGACGGCCCGGGGTGCCACGCTGGGGGAGCATAGGGGTGGCCTACGATCCACCCGTGCGAGTCCATGACCTCGACCTGGCCAACACCTCGGTCTTCCTCGACTTCGACGGCACGATGACGCTGGCCGACACCGGGGTCCACCTCCTCGAGCGCCTGGGGCGCGAGGGGTGGCGCGACGTCGACGCCGAGTTCCGGCGCGGCGAGATCGGCGGTCGGGTCTGCCTGCTCGACGAGTGGGACCTGCTCGAGCCCGACGAGGCGCAGCTGCGGGCGGTGGCCCGCGAGGTCCCCGTCGACCCGGCCGCGCCCGCCCTGCTGGCCGCGCTGCGCGCCGCGGGCGCCGAGGTGCTGATCGTGTCGGACGGCTTCGGCTTCCGGGCCCGGGAGGTCGCCGCCGAGCTCGGGGTGGCGATCCTCACCAACGACGTCGACTGGACCACCGGTCGCCTCGAGTTCCCGCACCAGGACCGCTGCTGCGCCTGCTCGTCGTGCGGGACGTGCAAGCAGGCCCCGATCAAGGAGGCGGCCCGCGCCGGGCGCACCACGGTGCTCGTCGGCGACGGTGCCAGCGACTACAAGGCGGCCGCGCTCGCCGACGTCGTCTTCGCCAAGGACACCCTGGCCGACTGGTGCGCGATCCAGGGGGTGGCGTACGTGCCGTACCGGACCCTCGCCGACGTCCAGGCGGCCCTCGGCCTGGCGGGAGCCTGAGTGCGCGTGGCGGTCGGCTCCGACGAGCGCACCGAGGTGACCGACGCCCTCGTCGCCGAGCTCGAGGCACGCGGGCACGAGCCGGTGCTGATCGGGCCACTCGCCGCCGAACCGGCCGGCCCGGCCATGGAGTGGGCCGCCGTCGGCCGTGCCGTCGGTCGCCTCGTGGCGTCGGGGGACTGCGCCACCGGGGTCGTGTGCTGCTGGACCGGCACCGGGGTGTCGATCGCCGCCAACAAGGTGGGCGGGGTGCGCGCCGCCCTGTGCGTCGACGCCGAGATCGCCGCCGGGGCCCGCCGGTGGAACGACGCCAACGTGCTGGCCCTCGGGCTCGCACGGCTCACCGTCGACGGGGTGTCTGCGATGCTGGACGCCTGGTTCTCGACCCCGCCCGACCCGGGCGAGGCCACCAACGTCGCCCGACTCGATCCCGAGGTGGGCCCGCCGACCGACCGGGAGGAGGCGGGATGAAGGTCCCGTTGACCGTGCTCGACCACATCGACCGCGCCGAGCTCGTCTACGGCGACCGCATCGGGATCGTCGACGAGCCCGACCAGCCGGCGGCGTCGTGGGGTTCGCTGACCTGGCGCCAGGTCGCCGAGCGGGCCCGGGCCCAGGCCGCCGGGCTCGACGCACTCGGCGTCGGGGTGGGGGAGCGCGTGGCGATCGTGAGCCAGAACTCCGCCCGCCTGATGACGTCGCTGTTCGGCGTGAGCGGATCGGGTCGGGTCGTGGTGCCGATCAACTTCCGCCTCAGCCCGGCCGAGATCCGCTACATCGTCGAGCACTGCGGTGCGTCGATGCTGCTCGTCGACCCCGAACTCGACGACGCGCTCACCGGCATCGGGCCGGCGCACCGGTACGTGCTGGGCGCCGAGTCCGACGCGGTCCTCTACCGCTCCGACCTCGAGCCCGCACCCTGGACCGGCATCGACGAGGACGCCGTCGCCGCCATCAACTACACGAGCGGCACGACCGCGCGCCCGAAGGGCGTGCGGCTCACCCACCGCAACCTGTGGGTCAACGCCGCCACGTTCGGCTGGCAGCTGGGCGTGAGCGACCGCGACGTCTACCTGCACACGCTGCCGATGTTCCACTGCAACGGCTGGGGGATGCCCTACGCCGTCACCGCGATGGGTGGCCGGCACATCGTCCTGCGCAAGGTCGACGGTGCCGAGATCCTGCGGCGCATCGACGAGCACGGCGTGACCGTCTGCTGCGGCGCTCCCGCGGTCGTCGCCGCGATCCTCGACGCGGCGGCGCTCTGGGACGGACCGGTGCCCGGTCGTGACCGCGTGCGGATGGTGGTGGCCGGAGCGCCGCCCCCGACCCGCACCATCGAGCGCATGCGCGTCGAGCTCGGCTGGGAGTTCGTCCAGATCTACGGGCTGTCCGAGACGTCGCCGTTCCTCACGATGTCGCGGATGCGCGAGGAGTGGGACGCGCTCCCGCCCGACGAGGTCGCCCGCAAGCTGTCGCCCGCCGGCGCCCCGGCCCTCGGGGTGCGGATCCGGGTCAGTCCCGACGGCGAGGTCCAGGCCCGGAGCAACGTGGTCTTCGACGGCTACTGGGAGCAGCCCGACGCCACGGCCGAGGCCGTGCCCGACGGCTGGTTCCGGACCGGCGACGGCGGCCACCTCGACGGCGCCTACGTCGTCCTGGCCGACCGCAAGAAGGACGTCATCATCTCGGGCGGCGAGAACGTCTCGTCGATCGAGGTCGAGGACGCGCTCTTCCAGCACCCGGCCGTGGCCGAGGCCGCCGTCATCGGCGTGCCCTCCGAGAAGTGGGGGGAGACGGTGATCGCCCTCGTGGTGCTCGCTCCCGGGGAGGAGGCCACCGAGGCCGACCTCATCGCCCACTGCCGCGACCGGCTCGCCCACTACAAGTGCCCGACCCGCATCGAGTTCCGCGACGAACTGGCCCGGACCGCCACCGGCAAGCTCCAGAAGTTCAAGCTGCGCGAGCCCTACTGGGAGGGCTACGAGCGTCAGGTCAACTGACGCATCGTCGCTCTCCGATCGCACACCGAACGAACGCCGACGTGGCCCGCACCGATCCGACCCTCGACGAGGAGCACGCGCTCCTCGCCGCCGGCGCGACGAGCGTCGGGGGCGTCGACGAGGTCGGCCGCGGTGCGCTGGCTGGGCCGGTGACCGTCGGGGTGGTGGTCGTCGACGCCTCGGTGACCGGACCGCTCGCGGGCGTCCGGGACTCGAAATTGCTGTCGGCGGCGGCCCGCGCGGCGGTGGCGCCGTCGATCGCCGGCTGGGCCGTGGCGGGTGCCGTCGGACACGCCGCGCCCTCCGAGATCGACGCCTTCGGCATGACCGCGGCCCTGCGCCTGGCCGGCCACCGGGCCCTGGGCCGACTCGGTCGGCCGGTGCCCGACGTGGTGTTGCTCGACGGCCACCACGACTGGCTCACCGTGCCCGACCAGGGTGACCTGCTCGTGACCGGTCACCCCGACCTGGTGCGGGTCGGGCGCGTGGTGACGCGCACCAAGGCCGACCAGCGGTGCGCAGCCGTGGCGGCCGCGAGCGTGATCGCCAAGGTCACGCGCGACGCCATCATGACGGAGCTGGCGCTGGACCACCCCGCCTACGGGTGGGAGCGCAACAAGGGGTACGCGTCCCCGGAGCACCAGGAGGCGATCCGTCGGCTCGGTCCCACCGCGCTCCACCGCCTGTCGTGGAACCTCCCGACCGCCGACGGGTGACTCCCGCCGCGTGACCGGTCGCGTGACCGGTCGTGCGACGGCTCAGTCGGCGACGCGCTGCGACCGGTAGATGCCCCGGGGCGGCGCGCAGGCGTACGCCACGACGCACGCGATCGCGAAGTACGGCAGCGCCCCGGCGCCGAAGAGCTCCACCCCCATGATCGTGCAGGCCAGGGGGGTGTTCGACGCCGCCGCGAACACGGCCACGTAGCCGAGGGCGGCGAGCAGCGTCACCGGGACGCCGAGGACCCCCGCCAGGGTGGCGCCGAGCGTGGCCCCGATCACGAAGAGCGGTGTGACCTCACCCCCCTTGAAGAGTGCACCGAGGGTCACCGCCGTGAAGACCAGCTTCAGGAGGAACGCCCAGTCGCCGACCGGCTGCCCGCGCAGGGCGTGGTCGAGCAGCGGGAGCGACAGACCGTTGTAGGTCTGGTTCCCGACGAGGAGCGTCAACCCGATCACGCACAGCCCGCCGAGCACGGGACGGCCGGGCTTCCAGGGGATCAGTGCGCCGAACAGGCGGGTCAGCCCGTGGGTGAGGTCGACGAACAGCGTGGCGACCAGCGCGAAGGCGATCCCGGCCAGCGCCACCTTGCCGGCCAGGCTCCAGGTGAGGTCCACCGTGCCGGTCGTCGGGGTGACACCGTGACGGATGCCGAGACCCCGCACGACCAGGTCGGCGACGACCGATGCGGTGAGGCACGGCACGAGGGTGTCGGTGCGCAGGCGACCCCGCGCCTGCACCTCGATCGCGAACACCGCCCCGGCCAGCGGGACCCCGAACACGCCGCCGAACCCGCCGGCGAGCGCCGCGACCAGCATCGTCCGCCGGTCGTCGTCGTCGAGGCGCAGGACCCGGGAGACAGTGTCGGCGAGGCTGGCGCTCATCTGGAGGGCGGTGCCCTCGCGGCCGACCGACCCGCCGAAGAGCATCGTCACCGTGTTGCCGATGAACACGAACGGGGCCATCAGCTCGGGGACCCGATCGCGCGACTCGTGGATCTCGTCGAGGACGAGGTTGTTGCCCTCGTCGGCCCGCCCCCCGAGGTAGTGGTAGAGCAGGCCGACGGCGAGACCGCCGACGGGGAGCAGCGCGAGGAGCCACGGGTGGTCGGCCCGGGTGTCGGTCGCCCAGCGCAGGGCCCGCAGCAGCGCCGCCGACGCCACGCCGCTGACCACGCCCACCAGCCCGGCGAGGGCGATCCAGCGGGCGAGGTGGCGCACCAGGCGCACGGCGACCGCCGGGTCGGGGCGCGGGGTGTCGTGGGCGAGCGCCCGGAGGCGGTCGACGGTGCGCCGTGCCGGACCGGGTGCGGCGGGTGCCGCCGGCCGGTCGGGCGGGGTGGGTTCGGAGCGGTCCACGGGTCCCCCGGTGAGCGTGGTCGTCCCCGAGTCTGGCCGGTGACGACCCGGGGCGAACCGATCCCGTAGGCTCCGCGACATGGGTCAGGAGATCACCGTCACGTCCCGGACCGGCTCGTCGGCCGGCGTCCGCATCTTCGCCTGCAACCGGTCGCTGACCGGCATGGCCATCGAGACGTACGCCTCGCTCGACGACACCGCCGGGCCCCGTCCGCCCGACGTGCTCGCCCGGCGGCTCTTCGACCTGGGTGCGACCCGGGTCTCCGTCTACTCCAACGGGGTGACGGTCGAGGCCCCGGCCGAGCGGTGGGCCGCCCTCGAGCCCGAGGTCGGCGACACCATCCGGCGGCTCTTCGGCTACTACGGCGACGGCGCGGGCTGGTCGCCCGACTCGTTGCGGGCCATCGGCGTCGAGCCGGTGCTGCCCCCCGAGCCCGCCGGCGACTGACCGGACCGACCGGGGCGACCGGGGCGACCGGGGCGCCGCTTCCCGGTTGCACATCGAACGTACGTTCGATATACATGGTGGGGTGACCTCCCCGCTCCCCGTCCCCGGGCCGGCGCCCGCCGGGCTCCCGCGCCGCGACGTCGCCGCCCGGACCGTCCTCGCCGACGTCGCCGGGCGGACCCGTCCGGTCACGGCGGCCCACGAGCGGCTCCTGGCCGTCTCCGGCGCACTCGGCGCGCGGCTCCCCGGCGGTGGGTTGCGTCGCGGGGCGACCGTCACGGTGGGGGGTGCCGTCGGCGCCGGCGCCACCTCGGTGGTGCTCGCCCTCGCCGCCGCAGCCGCCGCGGCCGGGGAGTGGGTCGCCGTCGTCGAGGCGGGGGAGACCTTCGGGGCCCTCGCCGCGGCCGAGGCCGGGGTCGACCTCCGGCGCTGCGCCGTCGTGCGGCGGGTGCCGGCCGAGCGGTGGGCGACCGTGGTCGCCGCGCTCCTCGACGGCATCGGACTGGTGTGCGCCGAGGTGCCCCGCGGGGTCCGCGCCGCCGACGCCCGACGACTCGTCGCCCGGGCCCGCGAGCGCGACGTCGTGCTGGTGGCGGTCGAGCGGGAGGCCACCTGGCCGGCCGAGGCCGCACTCCGGATCCGGGCCGGGGGCGGTGCCTGGTCGGGACTCGCCGCCGGTGAGGGCGTGCTCGACGACCGCACGGTGCGCGTGGCGGTCACCGGCCGCGGGGTCGCGCCCGACGCCGCCGGTCGCGGGGCGCCGGTGGCACTGGTGCGCGCGGGCTGAGCCGTGGCCGACCGGGCCGCCCCCGACCGCACGCTGAGCGTGTGGTGTCCCGACTGGCCGGTCGCGACCGCCCGTCGCGACGACCCGGCCCTGGTCGGGGTGCCGGTCGCGGTCGTCGACCGCATCGGGGGTCGCTCGGTGGTGCGGGCCGCGTCGGCCGAGGCGCGCGCCGCGGCGGTCGTCCCCGGTCTGCGCCGGCGCGAGGCGGAGGGGCGCTGCCCGGGGCTGGTGGTCTGCGCCACCGATCCGGCCGCCGAGGCGCGTGCCTTCGAATCCGTGGCGCGCGCGACCGCGGCGGTCACCCCGCGGGTCGTGCTCGAGCGTCCCGGGGTGTGCGCGTTCCCCACCCGTGGGCCGTCGCGCTACTTCGGTGGCGACGACGCCCTCGCGGCCCGGGTGCTCGAGGTCGTGCGCGCCGTCGGGGTGACGGACGCGCGCGTCGGGATCGCCGACGGCGCGTTCGCTGCGGCCTGCGCCGCGCGCGCCGCGGTCCCCGACGGCGCGTTCGTCGTCCCGCCCGGTGGGTCGGCGGCGTTCCTCGCTCCGTGGCCGGTGCGGGTGCTCGGTCCCGCCGCCGCCGACCTGGTCGACCTGCTGGTGCGGCTCGGGCTCCCGACGCTGGGGGACTTCGCGGCGCTCCCCGCCGACGCCGTGCTCGCCCGCTTCGGTGCGCGCGGCGTCGAGGCCCACCGTCGGGCCGGGGCCCGCGAGGACCTCGGGGTCCGGCCGCTGCCGCCGCCACCCGACCTGGTCGAGCAGGTGGAGCTCGATCCGCCGGCCCGCCGTGTCGACGAGGCCGCGTTCGCGGCGAAGGGGCTCGCCGACCGGCTGCTCGACCGACTGGCCGCGCTGGCCCTGTCGTGCACCCAGGTGGTGGTCGAGGCCGAGACCGAGCACGGGGAGTCGCTGGCCCGTTCCTGGCGGCACGACGGCGCGCTCACCGCGGCGGCGGTGGCCACCCGGGTCCGGTGGCAGCTCGACGCCTGGCTGACCGGTGCCACCGGGGTGGGCGACGGGCGCGGCGTGGGGAGCGGCGTCGACGACGACGGCTACGAGCCGACCGGGGGGCTCACGCTGGTGCGGCTGGTCCCCGAGCAGGTGGTGCCGGCCGAGGGACGTCAGCTCGGGTTCTGGGGCGGTGACGCCGCCGTCGCCGACCGGGCCGACCGGGTGCTGGCGCGGCTGCAGGGGATGCTCGGCCACGACGCCGTCGTCACCGCCTGCGTGGTGGGGGGTCGTACCCCGGCCGAGCGGGTGCGTTGGGTCCCGTGGGGCGACGCCCGTGACGACGGCGGTTCCGGTGGTGGTGGCGGTGCTGGTGACCCGGGTGACGCGCCGTGGCCCGGGACGGTCCCCGGTCCGGCGCCCGCCCGGGTGCACGACCCGGGGCTGCCCGCCGAGCTGCTCGACGCCCGGGGGCGTCCGGTGACGGTCGGCGGGCGAGGCGAGGTCGGTGCGCCGCCCGCCCGGCTCGTGTGTGCGGCGTTGCCGGGTGGTGGCGGGCCGGTGCGGGCGTGGGCGGGGCCGTGGCTGCACGACCTGCGCTGGTGGGACCGGGCGACCCGGCGTCGCCGCGCGCTCTGGCACGTCGTGGTCGCCGCGTCAGGCGACGCCGACCCCGCCGACCCCGGGTGCGACCCCGTCGACGGCATCGGCGATCAGGCGTGCAACACCGTCGACGGCATCGGCGATCAGGCGTGCAACACCGTCGACGGCATCGGCGATCAGGCGTGCAACACCGTCGACGGCATCGCGTGCCTGGTCGCGATCGAGCGCGGCCACGCGTCCGTCACCGCCGTCCACGACTGACCCCCCACCCCGTTGTTTGGGTGATTGTGGGGCCTCTGGCCCCGACAATCACCCAAACACACCGGCGACCCGCCCGGCCCGATTGCTCACTCCGACCCGGTGCGTGCCGACCTTCTCGTTGTGTGGGTGATTGTGGGGCCTCTGGCCCCGACAATCACCCACACAACGATCGTGGGGGATGAGTGTCACAGCGGGTCGTCATGCTGGGGTCATGTTCGAGTGGTCCGC
>JAFMJM010000294.1 GCA_017853455.1 Acidimicrobiia bacterium
CGGTGGACGATCGTCGGGCTCGTCCCTACGATCGGTGGATCCCGACCCGGCGGCCGCACGGAGGCACCCGATGGAGCTCGACGTCCGACCGGTCGACGCCGACCAGCACTACTACGAGCCCGTCGACGCTTGCACCCGCCACCTCGACCGGTCGTGGGCGCGCCGGGGCGTGCGGGTCGTCTCCGAAGGGAGCCGGACGCACCTGCTGGTGGCCGACCGCGCCTACCACTTCGTCCCGAACCCCACCTTCGATCCGGTCATCGTGCCGGGCTGCATCGACGCCATGTTCCGCGGTCAGGTGCCCGCCGGCGTCGACCCGCGCTCGCTCCAGCAGGTCGAGCCGCTGCGGGCCGAGTACCGAGACCGCACGGCCCGGGCCGGGGTGGCCGCGGCCCAGGGCCTCGACGCGATCCTGATGTTCCCCACGCTGGCCTGCGGGATCGAGCAGGCGTTGCGCCACGATCCCGACGCCACTGCCGCCGTCCTGCACGCCTTCAACCGCTGGCTCGAGGAGGACTGGGGATTCTCGGGTCCGACCATCGGCGTGCCGATGCTCTCGCTCGCCGACCCGGTCGCCGCGGTGGCCGAGGTCGAGGACCTCGCGGCACGGGGCGCGCGCGCCGTGCACGTCCGGCCGGCTCCGGTCCCCGGACCCGACGGCACCGGGCGGTCGTTCGGCGATCCGGCGTTCGACCCGGTCTGGGCGGCGCTCGTGGCGGCCGACCTGCCGGTGGCGTTCCACCTCGGTGACAGCGGGTACGAGTTCGTGGCCGCCCGGTGGGGTGGCCGCGACGGGTTCGAGGCCTACCGGGCCACCGACCCCCTCGACCGGTTGCTCGTCTCCGACCGGGCGATCCACGACACGGTCGCCAGCCTGATCGTCCACGGCGTGTTCACCCGGTTCCCGACCCTGCGGGTCGCCAGTGTGGAGAACGGCTCCGAGTGGGTGGCGCTCCTCGTGAAGCGGCTCCGCAAGCTGGCGAACCAGATGCCCTGGGCGTTCCCCGAGGATCCGCTCGACGTGGTCCGTCACAACGTCTGGGTGGCGCCGTACTTCGAGGAGGACGTCCGTCGCCTCGCCGACCTGATCGGCGTCGAGCGGGTGCTGTTCGGGTCCGACTGGCCCCACGGCGAGGGCCTGGCCCGGCCCCTCGACTTCGTGGAGGAGCTCCGGGCCTTCACGCCCGACGAGGTCCGGCTCGTGATGCGTGACAACGTGCTCGGGTTCCTGCGCGGTGCCGCATGAGTGGAACCGGCGTCCACGACCTGCTGACCAACGTCGACATGGGCGACCAGGCGCCGCCCGACTGGCTGGTGCGGGTCAAGGAGGACACGTTCAAGGGCGGGGGGTCGTTCCTCGCGAGCCGTGAGCTGCCCGAGGTGCTCGACGAGATGGATGCGCTCGGCGTGGAGCGGGCGGTCGTGCTCGGGCGCATGAACTCCCTCTCGGCCCGGACCCGCGCCTTCGTCGAGACCCGCCCCGACCGCTTCAGCCTCGGCCTCGGCGGGTTCGACTTCCTCCGGCCGATGCCGTCGATCCGCACGCTCACGTCGATGGTCGCCGACCTCCCGGTGACCTACGTCGTGGCCGGGCCGTCGTTCTGGGGCGACGGGATGTACCCGCCCGACCACGCGGTCTACTTCCCGCTCTACACCAAGGCGTGCGAGCTCGACCTGCCCGTGTGCCTCAACACCGGGATCCCCGGTCCACCCCTGCCGGCCGAGGCCCAGCACCCGATCCACCTCGACCGGGTGTGCATCCGCTTCCCCGAATTGAAGCTGTGCATGATCCACGGTGCCGACCCGTGGTGGGACGTGGCGATCCGCCTCATGATCAAGTACGCCAACCTGCGCCTGATGACGTCGGCGTGGGCACCCCGGCGGCTGCCCGAGGCGCTGTTGCACTTCATGCGGACCCGTGGACGCGATCGGGTCATCTTCGCCTCCGACTCGCCGGTGCTCTCCCAGACCCGGTGCGTCGACGAGGCCCGTGCCCTCGACCTGCCGTCCGACGTCCTCGACGCCTACCTCCGCGGCAACGCCGAGGCCTTCTTCTTCGGCGGCGGCTCCGCTACGGTGCGGCCATGAGCGAAGCACTGGGAGTGATCGTCGTCACCGGCGCAGCACGGGGGATGGGCCGGGCCTGTCTCGAGCGCCTGCGCCCCGAGGCCGAGGTCGTCGTGGCCGTCGACCTCGAGGCCCCCGAGATCCCGGGCGCCATCGGGGTCGCCTGCGACGTCGCCGATCCGGCGTCGGTCGCCGCCCTGGCGACCCGGGTGGCCGACCTCGGGCCGTTCCGCGCCCTCGTGCACGCGGCGGGCATCTCCCCGACCATGGGCGACCCGCGCCGGGTCGTCGAGGTCGACCTCCTCGGCACCGAGTACGTGCTCGACGCCTTCACCCCGCTCGTGGTGCCGGGCTCGGCGGCGGTGTGCTTCGCCTCGTCGGCCGCGCACCAGGTGGCCCTGGCCGGACCCGACCCCGACAGCGAGGCGCTGGTCGCCGACCCGCTCGCCCCGGGCTTCCTCGACGCCGCGGCCGCCCGCTTCACCGACTCGGGTCTCGCCTACTCGTGGTCCAAGGTCGGCGTGATCCGGGCCGTGGGCCGGTACGCGGCGGTCTGGGGTCCGAAGGGCGGCCGGGTGAACTCGGTGTCGCCCGGGATCATCGACACCCCGATGGGTCGCCAGGAGATGGACCAGCAGGCGATGATGCCGGTGATCGTCGACCACTCGGCGATCCGTCGGGAGGGCCGTCCCGAGGAGCTCGCCGCTGCGGTGGCGTTCCTCGTGTCCGACGACGCCTCGTTCGTCACCGGCACCGACCTCCTCGTCGACGGTGGCTCGATCCAGGGCCTGCGCGACCTCGCCGCCGGCGTGACCCGGGGCTGAGTGCCCGTCCGTCGGTGGGGCCGGCCCGGTCCGGCTTCCGGGCGGTGACCCGGCTGCCGTAGGGTGCAGACCGTCCCGCACCCGAGGAGGCACCGTGCCCGACCCCCGCATCCGGCTCGAGATCGACGGACCGATCGCGACCATCACCAACGACTGGGTCGAGAAGCGCAACGCGTTCGACGACGACATGGACCTCGCCCTGTTCGAGGCCCTCACCGAGATCAAGGGCAACCCCGAGATCCGGGCGATCATCTGGCGGGGCGAGGGCAAGGCCTGGTCGTCGGGCCGTGACGTCGGCTCCATCGGGCAGCAGGACATCCCGATGACCCACCACCAGCTGATGACCCGCGGCCACCGGGGCATCCTCCAGATCTTCGAGATCGAGGCGCCGATCATCGTCCCGATCCAGGGCTGGG
>JAFMJM010000295.1 GCA_017853455.1 Acidimicrobiia bacterium
CGCACCACCACCGGCAAGACCGTCGCCCAGGCCCGCACGGAGGTCGACACGTCGATCGCCTACCTGCGCTACTACGCCGGCGTCGTGCGGTCGCACCACGGCCGCACGATCGACCTCGGCGCCGGGGCCCACGCCTACACGCGGCGTGAGCCCTTCGGCGTGGTGGCGATCATCACCCCCTGGAACCTGCCGCTCAACCAGACGTGTCGGGCGGTGGCGCCGGCGCTGGCGGTGGGCAACGCCGTGGTGACCAAGCCGTCGGAGTTCACGTCGCTCAGCACGCTGCTGCTCGCTCGCATCGCGAGCGCCGCCGGACTGCCCGACGGCCTGCTGTCGGTCGTCACCGGCACGGGCCCCGACGTGGGCGAGCCCCTGGTCGCCCACCCCGACGTGCGCCGCATCGCCTTCACCGGGTCGGTCGCGACGGGTCGGCGCCTCGCCCACGTCGCCGCCGACCGCCTCGTGCCGCTCACGCTCGAGCTGGGCGGCAAGTCGCCGGTCGTGGTGTTCGCCGACGCCGACCTCGACCGGGCTGCGGTGGCCGCCGCCTCGGCGGCGTCGATGAACGCCGGCCAGGTCTGTTCGGCGACCACCCGCATCGTGGTGGAGGAGTCGGCCCACGACGACCTGGTGGCCCGCGTGGTCGCGATCCTCGAGCGGCTCCGGCCCGGCGTCGACCTCGGCCCGATCATCACCCAGGCGCAGTTCGAGAAGGTCCGCGACCACCTGGCCCGGGCCCGGGCCGCCGGCCTGGTACCGGTGACCGGCGGTGACGTCTACGCCGACGGTCCCGGCGCGCGGGGCCAGTACGTGCAACCGACCCTCTTCGCCCGGGTCGACCCGGCGCTGCCCATCGCCCGCGACGAGGTCTTCGGGCCGGTGCTGGTGACGCTGCCGTTCCCCGACGGCGACGAGGCGGCCGCGGTGGCGGTGGCCAACGACACCGAGTTCGGCCTGGTGGGCAGCGTCTGGAGCGGCGACCTCGCCCGGGGCCTGCGCGTGGCGGAGCGGATCGACGCCGGCCAGGTGTCGGTGAACGGCGGTCCGCTGACCGTCGAGACGCCGTTCGGCGGCGTCAAGCAGAGTGGGTACGGCCGCGAGAAGGGCCTGGAGGCCATGGACGACTACTCCTGGACCAAGACCGTGAGCCTTGGCCTCGGCGGTTCCTGACGACGTTCACCCGAGCCTCCCGCTCCCGGCGGGCGGCTCCCGGCAGAGGAGGCACACGTGGCGGATCTGGAGAAGGCCCGGGCGATGCGTCGGGCGATGCTCGGCGACGCCTACGTCGACGCGCAGGTGACCGACCCCGAGCCGACGGGGCGCGAGTTCCAGGACTACCTCACCGGCATGGCGTGGGGCGTCTGGGCGCGTGAAGGCGCGCTGAGCCCCCGCGACCGCAGCCTGGCGGTGCTGGCGATGACGGCCGCGATGGGGCGGATGGAGGAGTTCCGCATCCACCTCGACGCCCAGCCCCAGACCGGGGTGACCGACGCCGAGGTCGACGAGCTGGTCTTCCAGATCGCCGCCTACTGCGGCGCGCCGGCCGGGCTGTCCGCCCGCCGGGTGGTGAAGGCCGCGCGTGCCGATCGGGCCGCGGCGGCGGGCGGATGAGCGGCGGCTCCGGCCCGGTGGTCGGGTTCGTCGGCCTGGGCAACATGGGCTCGGTCCTGGCCGCCAACCTGGTCGAGCGGGGTGTGGACCTGGTCGTCACCGACCTCCGCGGTCCCGACGTCGCGACACCGGGCGCCGCGTTCGTGGCGTCGGTGGCCGGCGTCGCGCGCGCCGTCGACGTGATGGTCTGGAGCGTCCCCGATTCCCGGGCGTCCGAAGCGGTGGCCCGGGAGGTCGCGGCGACCACCGACCGGCGGGTGACCCACGTCGTCGACACGTCGACCGTCGGACTCGAGGGCGCGCGCACCACCGCCGCGATCCTCGACGCGGCGGAGGTCGCCTTCGTCGACGGAGCGGTGTCGGGCGGTGCGGCCGGAGCCCGGGCCCGCACGCTCGCGCTGATGTACGCCGGTCCCGACGCCGCCTGTGCGGTCGTCGAGCCGGTGCTGGCGGCCATGACCGACAACTGCCTGCGGGTCGGTGCGCGTCCCGGTCTGGCCCAGGTCGTGAAGCTCGCCAACAACTTCCTCTCGGCGACGGCGTTGGCCGCGACCAGCGAGGCGGTGGCGTTCGGGGTCGCCGTCGGCCTCGACGCCGCCACGATGGTTCGGGTCATCGACGCCTCGAGCGGTCGCAACACCGCGACCATGGACAAGTTCCCCAACCATGTGCTGACCGGCACCTACGCCTCGGGGTTCACCAACACCTTGATGGCCAAGGACCTGGCGCTCTACGCCGCGTCGGTGGCGGCGGCCGGCACGCCCGCGGCCGTCGGCTCCCTCACGACCGACATCTGGCAGCGGTTCGCCGCCGCCGAGCCGAACGTCGACTTCACCCGCATCTACCCGTTCGTCGAGGGCACCGGCCGCACCGAGCCCGCCGAGGAGGACCGCACATGACCATCACCTTCACCCCTCTGACCGAGACGGTGGGTGTCGACGTCACCGGGTTCGACGCCGACACCCTCCTGCACGACCCCGACCTCCCGGCGGTGATCCTCGACGCGCTGGCGGCCCACGGCGTCCTGGTGTTCCGTGGCTTCGGTTGCGACGACGCGTTGCAGGTCGCCTTCAGCAAGCGCCTGGGCACGGTCGAGACGTTCCCGATGGGAGACCCTCCGGAGATCTTCCGGGTCACGCTCGACCCCGACGTCAATCCGGCAGCCGACTACCTGCGCGGCACCGTCGACTGGCACATCGACGGCATGACCGACGACGTGCCGATCATGGCGACCCTCCTCTGTGCCCACGCCGTGGCCGCCGAGGGTGGCGAGACCCAGTTCACGAGCACGTACGCCGCCTACGACGCGCTTCCCGACGACCTCCGGGCCCGGGTCGACGAGCTCCGGGTGCGGCACACGTTCCTCGCCGCCCAACGGCTCATCCACCCCGACCCTTCGGACGAAGAGATCGCGTTCTGGTCGCAGCGGCCGCCCAAGGAGCACCCGCTGGTCTGGCGGCACCACGACGGGCGCCGCTCCCTCGTGCTGAGCACCACCGCCGATCAGGTGGTGGGCCTCGACCCCGACGAGGGTTCGGCGCTGCTGGCCGATCTGCTGGAGCGCGCGACCGTGCCCGAGCGGGTCTACACCCACCACTGGACCGTCGGTGACCTGGTCATGTGGGACAACCGGGGCCTGCTCCACCGGGTCCTGCCCTACGCCTGGGGCTCGCCCCGCGACATGCACCGGACCAC
>JAFMJM010000296.1 GCA_017853455.1 Acidimicrobiia bacterium
CGCGCAACCACCACGCCGGCGTGCCGTTCACCGACCCCGACGACGCCGTCGCCCGCTGGCTCGAGGGAGTCAGCGTCCCGGCCCTGCTGTGCTCGCTGGTCCACATGACCGGCGATCCCGCCTGGATCCGCTCCGACCTGCGCCCGGTGCTCCCGACGCCGATGGACGTCCAGGGCGGGATGACGCCCGAGCAGTGCGCCGAGGCCCGGGCGTGGGCGCTCCCGGCGGTGCTCGCCTACCGCGACGCCGGCTGTGAGCCTGTGGCGCCGCCGCCCGGCGTCGTCGAGGAGATGATGGCGTTCCTCGCCTGCCGCCCGCTGACCGACGACCTGACGGCCATGTTCGTGCGCGAGCTCGACCTCGGGGGCGACGACCCGGGCCGGATCGCATGGGGCGACGAGGTCCCGGACGCGGTCCGGGCGGCGTCGCCGGTGGTCGTCATCGGCGCCGGGCTGTCGGGGCTGCTCGCCGGGATCCGCTGCCGCCAGGCCGGCCTGCCGTTCACGATCGTCGAGAAGGGCGACGGACCCGGCGGCACGTGGCACGACAACCGGTACCCCGGAGCCCGGGTCGACATCAGCAGCCACCACTACTCGTACTCCTTCGTGCCGTCGGACC
Organism: Acidimicrobiia bacterium; assembly: GCA_017853455.1. GTDB lineage: Bacteria > Actinomycetota > Acidimicrobiia > IMCC26256 > PALSA-555 > CAIUKV01. Next base: position 619 of record JAFMJM010000296.1, read on the forward strand.
ACTGGTCGGAGTACTTCTGTCGTCAGCCCGAGCTGCAGGCCTACTTCGAGCGCATCACCGACGAGTTCGACCTGCGCAGCCACTGCCGGTTCTCCACCGAGGTCACGGCCTGCACCTGGGACGAGGCCGCGGGCCGCTGGACCGTCGCGACCCGGGCGGCCGACGGCACGACCGCCGTACTCGAGGCGCGCTTCGTGATCAGCGCGGTCGGCGCGCTCAACCTGCCGCGCTACCCCGACATCCCCGGGCTCGACTCGTTCGCCGGTCCGTGCTTCCACTCGGCGCGGTGGCCCGCCGACCTCGACCTGGCCGGCAAGCGCTTCGCGCTGCTCGGCGCCGGTGCGAGCGGGTTCCAGATCGCCCCGGAGGTCGCCGAGGCGGCGGCGCACCTCGACATCTTCCAGCGCACCGCCCAGTGGGTGCTGCCGAACCCCATCTACCGGGCGCCCGTTCCGCCGGGTGACGCCTGGGCGATGCGGCACCTCCCCTTCTACGCACGGTGGTTCCGGTTCCAGATGATGTACCCGGGCGTGGGGCTCGGGGTCGCGCCGTACCGCCGCGACCCGGACGTCGACGACGGGTCGGGTCGGGCGATCAATGCGGGCAGTGCGCAGCGGCGGGAGCAGCTCAGCGCGTACATCCGCGCGTGCCTCGACGGTCGGCCCGACCTGATCGAGGCATCGATCCCGCACTACCCGCCGTCGGGCAAGCGCATCCTCCAGGACGACGGCACCTGGTACCGGACCCTGATGCGCGACGACGTCGAGCTGGTCCGCACCCCGATCGAGCGCATCGTGCCCGAAGGGGTCGTGACCGCCGACGGCGTGCTCCACGAAGCCGACGTCCTGTGCCTCGCCACCGGGTTCCGGGCCAACGAGTTCCTGGCCCCGATCGAGTTCACCGGGACCGACGGCACGTCGTTGCGCGAGCAGTGGGGAGACCGGCCGGCGGCCTACCTCGGCATCACGGTGCCCGGGTTCCCGAACCTGTTCCTCTGCTACGGGCCGGGCACCAACGTCGCCCACGGCGCCAGCCTGTTCTTCCACTCCGAGTGCCAGGTGCACTACGCGCTCGACGCCATCCACCGGGCGCTGGCCGCCGACGCCCGGGCCATCGAGGTGCGCTCCGCCGTGCTCGACGGGTACATGGAGCGCTACCGCGCCGAGATCGACCAGCTGGTGTGGTCGCACCCGTCGATCGAGCACACGCACTACAAAGGTCCCGACGGCAAGATCTGGTCGCTGTCGCCCTGGCCCATGGAGACCTACTTCGCCTGGACCCGGTCCGCCGACCCGGCCGACTTCGAGGTGCGCTGACCCGTGGCCGACGACCTGGGTGCCGCCTGGCGCGACTGGTGCGACCGGCTCGCGGGGCTCGGCGACGCGGTGCTGGGGCCGCCGTTCCCCGCCGCCGACCTCGACCGGGTCGACGCCGTCGTCCACGTCGCGCAGCAGGTGCTCTGCTGGACTGGCTGGTCGGTGTTCCACGCCGATCCGCGTCGGCCGCGCTTCCAGCGCCAGAACGACCTGATCACCCAGTGGGGTGGCCCCAACGCCGACAACGTCTACCGGCACACTCGGGTCGACCCGGCCCGGCGTTACCGCATCACCGGTCGGATGCACTCGTGCGACGAGTTCATGCTCGCCATCCGGTGCGGGTTCATGCACCAGCCACGCTGGGGGACGGTGTACGAGACGTCGGCGACCGACCTCGGGATCGGCCCCGGCGACGACTTCGAGCTGATCCTCGGCGGCGAACCGGGTCCGGGCGTCGTGCCGCTCCCGGACGGTGCCGTGATGGCGACGTTCCGGGAGTACTACTACGACTGGGCCGCGGCCGAGCCCGCCGTGATGGTGGTCGAGTGCCTCGACGACGACGTCGACGCGCCGGCCGAGCGGCTGGCTGTGGCCGACGTGGTCGAGCGGTTGGCCGACGCCGCGGCCGGCGTCGAGCACTCGGTGCGCAACTGGAACGACTACCTGCGGGACCACCGGTCGCGGGGCACCGACAACGTCATGGCGCCCCCGATGAAGGTCGCGAAGGGCCTCGACGCCGCGCGCTACGCCTTCTGCTTCTGGGATCTCGGGCCCGACGACGCGATCGTGCTCGAGACCACCGTCCCCGACGGTCGGTACTGGAGCGTCCAGGCCTACGAGCTGGGCACCTACGAGCTCGTCGACGTCACCGAGCACCAGTCGTCGCTCAACCACCGCCAGGTCACCACCGACTCCGACGGACGGGTGCGGTTCGTCCTGGCCCACCGTGATCCGGGGGTCGCCAACTGGATCGACCTGGGTGGTCGGCGCGAGGGCCTCTGCACCCTGCGTTGGTTCTGGGCGAGCACCGACCCCGAGTACAGGACCCGCACGGTGGCCCTGGCCGATCTCGACGACGTGCTGGGGCCCGGGACCGCCCGGGTCGACGCCCCGACCCGGGCCGCGACCATGGCCGCCCGCCGGCGGCACCTGGCGTGGCGCTTCCGCACGTGACCGGGCCGACGCCGACCGACTGGGTCGCGGCGGTCGACCGCGACGAGGTGCCGCCCATCTCCGAGGTGGCGGCGGGTCCGTTCGCGTTCGAGCGTCTGGTCGGGCGGGTCGCCGCCGCCCGCGGCGAGGCTCCCGACGCCGTGGCCGCCGACCTCGACGCCGACACCCGGGAGGCCCTCGGCGTGCTGCTCCC
>JAFMJM010000297.1 GCA_017853455.1 Acidimicrobiia bacterium
CGAGACGTCGGAGCGTCTCCCTTCTGAAACGGCGCTGATTGCCCTCATTCCTGGTGGACGTGATCAGACCCTCGCGCTCGTAGAAGTGGAGCGCCGAGACCGAGATCCCGCTCCGCTCGGCGACCTGGCCCACCGACCACTCGTCGAACAGGCCGGCGAACTGCGACATCCCCGGAGATTACCCCTTGACCTCAACCTTGGTTGAGGTGCGAAGGTGCCTCGGACAGCAACCACGGACCCGACGCCGCCGGACCGCCCACGGGCCGTCGGTCGGACCGGCACGAAAACAAGAACAGGAGCACGAACCGATGTCGACCTTCACCGCCGCCGAGACCGCCTACCTCGAGGCGCAGCCCCTCATGCGGTTCGCCACCGCCTCGACCGACGGTCGGCCCGACGTCGCACCGGTCACCTTCGAGGTCGACGGCGACGACATCGTCACCGCCGGCTTCGACATCACCCACACGGTTCGCTACCGCAACGTGCTCGCCAACCCGCGGGCCGTGCTGGTCATCGACGACCTCGCCACCGTCGACCCGTGGTCACCCCGCGGGATCAAGATCATCGGCCGGGCGGTCGTCGAGGAGGTCGACGGCGCGCCGCGCTTCCGGATCTCGCCCGAGGTGATCATCAGCTGGGCGCTCAACGACACCACCCCCGGCATCCCCAAGATGGAGCGACGCGTCGTCGGCTGACGGTGCCGGCTGCGAGTCGGAGTCGGTGGAGTCGGAGTCGGTGGAGTCGGAGTCGGTGGAGTCGCTCGGTGATCCCGACCGGCGGGCCGACGGGATGCCGAGGACCACCAGGGCGAGCAGGCCCACCGCCCCGGCGAACCACTCCGGGCGGGCGAGTCGCCCAACGGCCGTGGCCACGCCGGGGAGCCTGGCCCAGAGTCGACCCTCGACGTCCGTGGGGCGCGGGTGCCACACGTCGTCGTACGAGTTGTTGTCGCCCCGCATCACGAACGCACCGTCCGCCCGACGACCGGCGATGCGGTGCACGACGAGGTGGCCCGCTCCGGGCTGCCCGGCCGGCACGCGGTAGACGACCACGTCACCGACCCGGTAGGTCGCCGCCCGGTGCATCACGACCAGGTCACCGCTGCGCAGGGTGGGGAGCATCGACGACCCGTGCACCCCGACGAACGTCGCCGGACCGCCGAACGCCACCGGCCGCAGCGTGAACGCCCACGCCACCACCAGACCCACCACCGCGCCCCAGGTCACGAGCTGCACCAGACCGCGTCCGGCCCGGAGCGCCCGACGCCGGCGCCGGTGTCGGTGCTTCGCCGAAGGAGGAGTGGAGTCGGTGACGACCGGCGGGCCCGACCGCTCGGCCGTGATGGAGTCGGACGCCGGACGGGGAGCCACCTCGGGGGCCCGTACGTTCCCGGTCGCGGCGGGGCCGCCGGGCTGCGCCGTCATGCGAACGCCACGGTGGCCCAGGCCCAGGCGCCCGGGGTGCCCGACTGCGACCAGGTGGGCGATGCGACCGCCGCAGCCGCGGCGTCGACGGAGCGGTCGGCGAACGCCAGGGCGACCCCCGCCCCGCCGGTCGGGGTGCTCGTGGTGGCGGTGCGGGGAGTGAAGCCGGCGGCCGTCGCCAGGCCGAGCGGGTTCGCCTGGCGCACCGCCACGATCGAGATCACCGTCGCCCCGGGCAGGCTCGTCGTCAGGTCGGGCGCCGGGGTGAGCGACGCCGTGGCCGCGCCCGTGCCCTGCTGGACCGTCGAGGTGGCTGCCGTGATCGCCGGACCCGAGCCGGCGGGCCGTGCGTAGCGCACCACCCACGCCGAGCCGCCCGACGGATTGCCCTTCAGCCCGACCAGCACCGACGACTCCCCCGCCGCCGGTCGCCACCACACCATCAGCCGGAGGCGGTCGGAACCCGACGCCGCCGTCTGGTCGGCCAACGCCGTCCAGCCGGTCGGTGCGGTCGTGGCCGCGCTGTTGGCGGTCACCACCACGAGCAGCACCAGATCCCCCGACGCCGTGCCGGTCGGGTAGGCGACCGACACGTTGGTGTTCGCCGTCGTCGTCGTGACCGGGCCGGTGGCGACGAACCGGACCCCGGCGACCACGTCGAACGCACTCGACGTCACCGACGGCAGCCCCGAGGAGCTGGCGACCAGCGTGTACCCGGTGCCGGCGGCATTGATCGAGCACCCGGCGAACGTCGCGCTCCCCGCGACCGACGTCACCGGGTTGGTCGAGCAGGTGAGGGTCCCGGCGCCGGACCCCGAGCCGGTCGTGACCGCCAGCGACACCAGGGTCGCGGTGGCCACCGCGTTGCCGAACGCGTCCCGCACCGCCACCACGGGCTGTTGCGCCCAGGCGACGCCGACGCGGCCGCCACCGGGCTGGGTCGTGAACGTCAGCGCCGCCGCCGGTCCGGGCGTGACCACCACGGTCGAACCGGGTGCACCGCAGACCGACGCGGCCGGGTCGTCGTCGGCATCGCCCGAGTAGGCCGCCGTCCAGAAGTAGGTCCCGGCGGCCGTCGGCGTCGGCACCGCTGCGGAGTAGGACACGCCGTCGGCGCCGGCGACGGTCAGGGTGACCGGCGTCCCCACAGCGACCGTGCACGCCGCATCGGCCCACAGGCGCACCGTGAGCGAGCCCGTGCCGGCGGCGGTGCCGGCCGACACGGTCACCACGTCGGTGACCGTCCCGACACCGGCGGTCCGGGTGGCGGTCGAGGACTGCGACAACGTCGGAGTGCTCCGGGGCACCGACACCGACGCCGTCGTGAACGAGAGCGCACCCGACCGCACGGCGAGCGACGCCATCGACGCCGGCACGCCGCTCGAGGCCGTCGCCACCGCCGCCGACCCCACCACGAGCAGGGCCGCAACCACCGCCCGGAACCACCGCCACCCCGTCCGGGTCACGGCGCCGACACCACCGCACGCACCGAGGTGATGCGCGACGGGTAGCGCAGACCGGACGTGAACGGCACCGTCGCCGAGCAGGTGGTCGTGCACACCAGATCGGCGGAGCCGACGGTCGGGGTGCCGCTGCCGTCACCGAGGCTCACGGCCACCGCACCACCGGCGCAGGTCGCCGCGACCCCGCCGACTGTCACCGCGGCGACCTTGCCCGCGGCGTCCTTCGCGAACGTCCAGGTCCACGCCGGTGCCGGATCACAGGTGGCGGTGACCGTCCGGCCGGCCGCCACCGCACTCGACCCGGTGACCATCGACGCCGCCCAGCCGATCGTCACGCCCCCGACGGCCAGTGCCGCCACGAGCACGACGGCCGCCCACGCCGTCACCCCCCGCCGCCACGTTCGC